>NZ_BACT01000472.1:0-23748 GCF_000333255.1 Methylobacterium sp. B1
GTTCCGCCTTTGTTGCCGACAGCCCCAGCGACAAGCAGATCACGCAGAGGCTCCAGGCCCCCCTCGCGGACGACGTCCTGTCTCAGTACATCAGCGAGGTTCAGAAGAACGCGGGCGTCAAGGTCGATCCGGCGGCCCTGCGCCGCGCCATCGGCGGCGAGTATTGAGGCATGGCCGAAGCGCCCGATTATGCGGCCTTCGCGGCGCGCTACGAGGCCAGGCAGCCGAGCCTCGTCGCGGTCAGCCTCGTCGCGGATCTGGAGACGCCGGTCGCGGCGTTCCTCAAGCTGCGCGCCGGCCATTCCGGTCCGGCCTTCCTCCTCGAATCGGTCGAGGGTGGTGCCGTGCGCGGCCGATACTCCATGATCGGCCTCGATCCGGACCTGATCTGGCGCTGCCGGGATGGCGCGCCCGCAATCGCGCGCGGTGCCGACCTTACCCGGTTTGAGCCGGATGACCGGGCACCGCTGGCGAGCCTGCGGGCGCTGATCGCCGAGAGCGCCATCGGCGACGAAGCCGGCGGCCAGGATCTGCCGCCGATGGCGGCCGGTCTATTCGGCTATCTCGGCTACGACATGGTCCGCGCCATGGAGCGGCTGCCGGAGCCGAACCCGGATCCCCTCGGCGTGCCGGACGCCATCCTGATGCGTCCGCGGGTCATGGTGGTTTTCGATTCCATCCGCGACCTGATCACCGTCGTGTCGCCGGTGAGGCCCACGGCCGGGACGACGGCCCGGGCCGCCTATGAGGAGGCGCTTCAGCGTCTCGACCGGGTCGCCGCTGCCCTGGAAGGTCCCTTGCCGATCGAGGCGCGGGTGGACCTGTCGGCGGTCGCCCATCCCGAGCCGGTCTCCAACACGTCGCCGGACGCGTTCGCCGCCATGGTGGCGCGCGCCAAGGAGTACATCGTCGCGGGCGACGTGTTCCAGGTGGTGCTGTCCCAGCGCTTCTCGGCGCCGTTCACCCTGCCGGCCTTCAGCCTGTACCGCTCCCTCCGGCGCACGAATCCGGCGCCGTTCCTGTGCTATCTCGATTTCGAGACGTTCCAGATCGTCTGCTCGTCGCCGGAGATCCTCGTCCGGGTGCGCGAGGGGACCGTCACGGTTCGCCCGATCGCCGGAACCCGCCGCCGCGGCGCAACCCCGGCCGAGGATGCCGCGCTCGCCGAGGAACTCCTTGCCGATCCGAAGGAGCGGGCCGAGCACCTCATGCTGCTCGATCTCGGCCGCAACGATGCCGGCCGGGTTTCGCGGATCGGCAGCGTCCGGGTAACCGACTCGTTCTTCATCGAGCGCTACAGCCAGGTCATGCACATCGTGTCGAATGTCGAGGGCGACCTCGATCCACGCCACGATCCCCTCGACGCGCTGGCGGCGGGCTTCCCGGCCGGGACGGTCTCGGGGGCGCCGAAGGTGCGGGCCATGGAAATCATCGACGAGCTGGAGCGCGAGAAGCGCGGGCCGTATGCGGGCTGCATCGGCTATTTCGGCGCCCGGGGCGAGATGGACACCTGCATCGTCCTGCGCACCGCGGTGGTGAAGGATGGTCAGATGCACGTCCAGGCCGGGGCAGGGATCGTGTACGATTCGGATCCTGCCTCCGAGCAGCAGGAATGCGTCAACAAGGCCAAGGCGCTGTTCCGCGCCGCCGAGGAGGCGGTGCGGTTCGCCGCGCAGGCGAAACGGGGGCAGTAGGCGGGGCCGCAAACCGGTTCCGCGCCCGACCCGATTGCCGAACGACGGGGATGGTTGACCGCGCGGATGCGAGCGGTCACATCGCCTGCATGCCCGAGCGTGCCGCCGCGATGCCCAACGTCCTCGTCATCGACAACTACGATTCCTTCACCTGGAATCTCGTGCACCTGATCGGTCCGCTCTGCGGGACCGTCGATGTCGTGCGCAACGACGCGCTCACGATCCCCGACATCCGCGCCAGGGCGCCGGACGCGATCGTGCTGTCGCCCGGGCCATGCACGCCCACGGAGGCGGGTATCTGCCTCGACGTGGTCCGTCATCTGTCCGATGAGATCCCGATTTTCGGCGTGTGCCTGGGTCTCCAGGCCATCGGACAAGCGTTCGGCGGCGATGTCGTGCGGGCGCCCCTGCCGCTCCACGGCAAGGTATCGACGATCCGGCACGGCGCCCGCGGCCTGTTCCGCGGCCTGAACGACAGCTTCGAGGCGACCCGCTACCACTCCCTCGTGGTCGATCGTGCGACCTGCCCGGCCGCGTTGCGGGTCACCGCGGAGGCGGACGGCCTGATCATGGGGCTCGAGCATGCCGAGCGTCCGCTCCATGGCGTCCAGTTCCATCCCGAGAGCATCCGGTCGCAGCACGGCACGGAGATCGTGAAGAACTTCCTCGATCTTGCCACGGCCTGGAATACGGCGCGTGACAGGACGCGTGCCGACGTGCATTGACGCCGGGAGGCCGGGGCGGCCCTCCGTCAGAAGCCATGGATCGTTTCAGACCCCATCTCGCGAAGGTCGCCGGGGGCCTCGCCCTCGACCGTGCCGAGGCCCGTGCCGCCTTCGACGACCTGTTGTCGGGCGAGGTGACGCCGGTCCAGGCCGGCGCCTTCCTCACCGCCCTCAAGGTGCGCGGCGAGACCGTCGACGAGATCGTCGGCGCCGCCGAGGCCATGCGGCAACGCATGACGCGCGTCGCGGCGCCCGCGAACGCCATCGACGTCGTCGGCACCGGCGGCGACCATTCCGGCAGCGTCAACGTCTCGACGCTGGCCGCCATCCTGGTGGCCGCTTGCGGCGTGCCGGTGGCCAAGCACGGGAATCGCGCCGCGACCTCCCGGTCGGGCGCGGCCGACGTGCTCGCGGCTTTGGGCGTCCGTCTGGGCCTCGATCCGGCTGGGCAGGTGCGCTGCCTCGACGAGGCCGGTCTCTGCTTCCTGTTCGCCCAGGCCCATCACCCGGCGATGCGACACGTGGCGGCGGTTCGCTCCGAACTGCCTGTCCGGACGATCTTCAATCTGCTGGGCCCGCTCAGCAACCCGGCCGGCGTCGGCTATCAGCTCTTCGGCGTCGCCCAGGAGGCCCTGGCCGAACCGCTGACGCGCGTCCTTTCGGAACTCGGCAGCCGCCGGGTCTGGACCGTCCACGGGTCCGACGGGCTCGACGAGATCACCGTCACGGGTCCGACGCGGGTGGTGGCTCTCGATCACGGCAGGCTGTCTCGCTTCACCATCGACCCGCGGGAATTCGGGCTGGCGCTGCGCGCGCCCGAGGAACTGCGCGGCGGCGATCCGGCCGACAATGCCCGGGCGCTCGAGGCCGTCCTGGCCGGCGCCCAGAACGCCTACCGGGATATCGCGGTTCTCAATGCGGGGGCTGCCCTCGTCGTCGCGGGTGCCGCGCAGGCCCTGGCGGACGGCGTCGCGCGGGCGCAGGATGCCGTCGATTCCGGGGCGGCCCGGGCGACGCTCGCCCGCCTTGTCCGGGCTTCGAACGACCACTCCAACGGGGAGGAGGGCCGATGAGCTCGCTGACGCACGACGCGACCCAGCAGACCGGCGCCGAGGCGCCGCCCGAGCGGCCGAACGTCCTCGCGCGGATCGAGGCCTACAAGCGCCGCGAGATCGCCGAAGCGAAGCTGCGCGTGCCGCTCGCCAAGCTGGAACGGCGGGTCGCGCAGGCGGAGCCGGTGCGCGGTTTCGCGGCGGCGATCCGCGCCCACCTCGCCGAGGACCGCCCGGCGCTCATCGCCGAGGTGAAGAAGGCCTCGCCGTCCAAGGGTCTGATCCGCGCCGATTTCGATCCGGCCACCCTGGCCGCCGCCTACGAGGCCGGCGGCGCGACCTGCCTGTCGGTGCTTACCGACGAGCCCTCGTTCCAGGGCAAGCCCGAATACCTGACGGCGGCGCGCGAAGCCTGCGGGCTTCCGGTGCTGCGCAAGGACTTCCTGTTCGAGCCCTATCAGGTCTACGAAGCGCGGGCCTGGGGCGCCGACTGCATTCTGGTCATCATGGCCTGCCTCGACGACGACGAGGCCGTGGCCCTGGTTGAGACGGCGAATCTCCTCGGCATGGATGTCCTGGTCGAGGTGCATGACGCGGCCGAGCTGACCCGGGCGATCCCCCTCGGTACGGCCCTGATCGGCATCAACAACCGCAATCTCAAGACCTTCGAGGTCTCGTTCGAGACCGCGATCGGGCTCGCGCCGGGCATACCGGCCGATCGCATCGCCGTGGCCGAGAGCGGGATCGGCGACCATGCCGACGTGGTGCGTCTCCGGGACAACGGCCTCGGCGTGGTGCTGGTCGGCGAGAGCCTGATGCGGCAGCCGGACGTCGCGAAGGCGGCCCGGACCCTGCTGTTCGGCGATGCGGAGACCAAGGGCGGCAAGCCGCGGAAGAAGGCTTAAGCGATGGAGCCGGGCTCGACGCTGACCCATCTCGACACCAGCGGCGCGGCCAACATGGTCGACGTCACCGACAAGCCCGCCACCGACCGGACCGCCCGGGCGGAAGGCCAGATCGTGATGAGGCCCGAGACCCTGGCGCTGATCCGCGAGGGCGACGCCAAGAAGGGGGACGTGATCGGCACGGCGCGACTCGCCGGCATCATGGCGGCCAAGCGCACCCACGAGTTGATCCCCCTCTGTCACCCGCTGCTGCTGTCGAAGGTTCGGGTCGAGTGTGAGCCCGACGCGGCGTTGCCGGGCCTGCGCATCGCCGCCGAAGTCCGGGTGCAGGGTCCGACGGGTGTCGAGATGGAGGCCCTGACCGCGGTCTCGGTGGCCTGCCTGACGGTCTACGACATGGTGAAAGCGGTCGATCGCGGCATGCGCATCGAGGGCATACGCCTCATCGCAAAGGACGGCGGTCGCTCGGGCGCGTATCGGGCCCCGCAGGAATGAGCGACCTGATCCCGGTCGCCGAGGCGCTGGCGCGCGTTCTCGCGAGCGTCGCCGGTCCGGTCGAACCCGAAACCGTGCCGCTGGCGCAGGCTGCCGGCCGGACGCTCGCCGCGGATGTCGGCGCCTCCCGCACACAGCCGCCGTTCCCGGCCTCGGCCATGGACGGCTACGCCGTGCGCAGCGCCGACGCCTCAGAGGTGGGGGCATCTCTGCGGATGATCGGCACCAGTGCGGCCGGACACGGCTTCTCGGGACGCATTGGCGCAGGCGAGACGGTGCGGATCTTCACCGGCGCGCCGGTTCCGGAGGGTGCGGATGCGATTCTGATCCAGGAGAATGCGTCCGCGGAGGATGGGACGGTGCGCGTCCTCGAGCCGGTCGAGCCGATGCGGTTCATCCGTCGGGCGGGCCTCGATTTCATCGCGGGCGAAACCCTGATCCCGGCCGGCATGAGCCTCGACGCCCGGCGCTTGGCGCTGGCCGCGGCGGCTGGCCATCCACGCCTCTCCGTGCGGCGGAGGCCGCGGGTTGCGATTCTCGCCACCGGTGATGAGTTGGTGGAGCCCGGGGCGACGCCCGGCTGGGACCAGATCGTCGCTTCGAACAGCCTCGCGCTGGCGGCCCTCGCGGCGGAGGCGGGTGCCGACATCATCGATCTCGGAATCGCGGCCGACGACCACGCCGCCCTGGCGGATGCGTTCCGTCGGGCCCGCGAGGCGCGGGCCGACCTGCTCGTGACCCTCGGGGGCGCCTCCGTCGGCGACCACGATCTGGTTCAGAGCGCGCTCGCCAAGGAGGGACTGGAACTCGGGTTCTGGCGGGTCGCCCTCCGTCCGGGCAAGCCGCTGATGCACGGCCGCCTCGGCGACATGCTGGTGATCGGATTGCCGGGCAATCCGGTCTCGTCGATCGTCTGCGGGCTGCTGTTTGTGGTCCCGGCCATCCGTGCGCTCCAGGGGGATCCGCAGGCGGGCGCCGACCGCAGCGAGCCGGCGAGGCTCGGCCGCGACCTTTCGGCGAATGACGGCCGCGCCGACTACATGCGCGCGAGCCTCACCGTGGAACCTGGCCAACTGCCCATCGCGACCGCCGAGCAGCGCCAGGATTCCTCCATGCTGGGCGTTCTCGGACGCTCTGAGGCCCTGCTCATCCGCGCGCCGCACGCGCCGGCCGCGACTGCCGGCGATCTTTGCCGGATCATCCGTCTCGATCGTCGCCTGTTCTGACGCTCAGGGCATCACGCGCCACGCCTTGAGAGGGCCGGACAGGTCCAGCGGCATCAGGCGGGCGCTCCGGACCTCGCCCTGGGCAAGTCGCGTGACGAAGGCCGTCTCGGCCTGAAGATCGTCGGCCGGCCGGGCCGGGCAAGCGACGAGGTATTGAACGCCGAACTCCGTCAGCACCCGGTCGAGGTCGGCCTCGGTACCGCCCAGCCCTTCGATTGCGGCCGTGAGTCCGGGAATCGCCCGGTGATACGGCGCGGCCACGATCTTATGCGGTGTCCGCAACAGGATCGACGGTCCCAGGACGATCGGCGCCAGCACGGTGCCCTCCGGCAGGGCCGCGAGGGGGCGCACGGCGGCATCGCTGAGGCAGGCTGTGACCTCGGCCGCATCCGGCGCGGTGCGCAGGTCCGGCGCCAACGCTCCCAACAGGAGCGCCGGGATCATCCAGAGGCAACTGATCATTCCGGCGCCGAGGAGCGCGATCTGCCAGCGTGGGCCATCGGCAGGCGGGCCAGCGGCGCGCGCCAGCGCCCGATCGAGGATGATGCCCGCCACCAGCGGCACGAAGCCGGAGGCGATGTAGAGGCCGCGGAACTGAACGATGCCGAGGATCAGCCCGGGCCACAGGAACAGCGCCATCACCGACCAAGCCCGACGCTCCGGCCCGTGCCAGGCCATCCCGGTTGCGGTGAAGGTCGCGAGGATCACGACGGGATAGAAGACCAGCGCCTCCCACTGGCCGCGCGCCACGAATTTCGTCAGTGGCGCCATCTCGTTGACGGTCAGCAACCAATGGATCCGCACGAGAGGCGGCATGTCCGGGAAGGGGCCGCCGAGGCAGGCCGGGAAGGCGGCGACGAACCCGACCAGAAGGACGCATCCGGCCAAGCCTGCGAGGGCGAGCCGGGCGCGGATCGTCGCGAGGCGCTCTCCCGCGACGGCGACCCCGGTGGCGAAGACGAGGCCGCCCACGGTCAGCCAGAGCCACGGTGGCGAGAGCGCGTCGCAATGCGAGACACCCCAGAGGGAAGGCGCTGTCTGCACGGCGAACAATGCGGGCGCGGCGGCCCCGAGCCCGAGGCCAAAGCCCGCCAGCGGGGGACGGGCGGGCGCTCCGCGCAGGCACCAGTCGCCCGTGAGATACAGGGCGGCCAGCGCCACGAAGGGCAGCCCCTCAAGCCCGATCGCCAGGGAGACGGCGGCCAGAATCCCACCGATCACCCCCTGCTTCAGATCGCCGCCGATCATGCAGAAGGCGAGGCCGAGGATCGCGATGATCTGCAGATTGTGATGATCGACCCGGCCTGCCTGGAACTGGATCGTGACACCGTAGGTCTGCGTCGCCGCCACCAGGGCCAGGAGCGCGGCCCGGCTCCCGAAGCTGTGCCGGACGCCGCGGTACAGAACCCAGCCGTAGAGCCCGAACAGCACCATGGGCCAGAAGGCGGCTGCGAGGCCTTCCGCCAGCGCGCGACCTGTCAGGGGCGTGAGTCCCAGGATCATCGCCGCGATGGGTGCGTCCACGAGGCGCGACCAGTGGCTGGGCGTGCCGGCCGGGGCCAGGAACCGGTACTGGACGTTGTCGAACCAGCCCTGTCCGGCCAGCAGGTCGCGGACTTCCACGAGGCGCATGGCGTCGTCGGTATCCGGAACCCGCAGGTGCCGGATCGTCTCCCACACCGCGTGGGGCGCGTTCATCGTCGCGATGCAGAGGGCGGCGAGCGCCCACAGGAGCGTGCGGGTCTCGATCCGCCGGCGCGGTCGGGAGGGCAGGGGCGCCGGAGCCGGCATGGTTGGATCACCCGGGCGGGCGGTCGATGCCCTCGCCGTCATGCTGGCGCGGTTCGGCTTAACGCGCGGTCAAGGGACATCGGCCGCGCGTTCCCGCCGCCGCGCCAGCGATTCCTTAACCACGACCCGGCATCCTGCCGTCCGGTCGGCGTCCTGCGCGTCGCGCGCCGCACCAATCGCCGGAGCATGGGATGAGCCACCACACCGAGACGCTGGTGATCGGCGCGGGGCCCGCGGGTCTGACCGCCGCCTACCTGCTGTCGAAGAAGGGGCGCTCCGTCACCGTCCTGGAGCGGGATCCGGCGCAGGTCGGCGGGATCTCGCGAACCGTTTCCCACAACGGCTACCTGTTCGATATCGGCGGCCACCGCTTCTTCTCGAAGTCGCAGGCCGTGGTCGATCTCTGGGACGAGATCCTTCCCAACGACTTCATCGAGCGGCCGCGCCTGTCCCGGATCTACTATCGCGGCCGGTACTACGCCTACCCGCTCAAGGCCTTCGAGGCACTCCGCAACCTCGGCGTCTTCACCAGTGCCGCCTGCGTCGCCTCCTACCTCTATGCCCGCCTGCGGCCGGTCGAGGAGCCGAAGACCTTCCACGCCTGGGTGCGCAACCAGTTCGGCGAGCGCCTGTTCGCGATCTTCTTCAAGACCTACACCGAGAAGGTGTGGGGCATGTCCTGCGACGCGATCTCGGCCGACTGGGCGGCGCAGCGCATCAAGGGGCTCGACCTCGGCGCGGCGATCCGCGACGGCATCAAGCGCTCCCTGGGCCTGCGCAAGCGGGCCCCGGCCGGCGGTCCCGTCATCAAGACGCTGATCGAGTCGTTCCGCTATCCGCGCCGGGGACCCGGCATGATGTGGGAGGCCGCCGCCGCCAAGATCGAGGCCCAGGGCGGCCACCTGCGCCTCGACCGCAGCGTCGATTCCCTCAGCTACGATGCCGGGACCGGCATCTGGACGGTGGCGGCCCGCCGCGCCGACGGCAGCCGCGAGACCTTCACGGCCCGCAACGTCATCTCGTCCGCGCCGGTCCGTGAGCTGGTCGACGCGATCCGCCCGCGGCCGCTCAGCACCTTCAACGCCCGGGCGCTGAAGTACCGCGATTTCCTGACGGTGGCGCTCATCGCCAAGTCCGACAAGAACTTCCCGGACAACTGGATCTACATCCACGACCCGTCGGTGAAGGTCGGCCGGGTGCAGAACTTCCGCTCGTGGTCCCCCGAGATGGTGCCGGACGCGGACCATACCTGCCTGGGCCTCGAATATTTCTGCTTCGAGGGCGACGGCCTCTGGAACGCCGACGATGCCGAGCTGGTGGAGCTCGCCAAGCGCGAGATCGGTCAGATCGGCCTGATCGACCCGGCCGACGTGGTCGATGCCTGCGTGGTCCGCCAGCCGAAGGCCTACCCGGTCTACGACGAGGAATATGCCGGCCACGTCGTCACCGTGCGGCGGGAGCTGGAGCGGGATTTCCCGACCCTGCACCTCGTCGGCCGCAACGGCATGCACAAGTACAACAATCAGGACCACGCGATGATGACCGCGATGCTGACCGTGGAGAACATCCTCTGCGGCCGGCGCCGGCACGACGTCTGGCGGGTCAACGAGGATGCCGAGTACACCGAGGCTGGCGTGTCGGGGGCCGACGCGGCGCTGGGCAGCGAGCGTCTCGTGCCGCGCAAGGTCGCCTGACGCGCAACAGCACCGGGCCCGCGTCACCGAAGCGGCTTGCCGGTCTCTCCCGCGCCCCTATCGTTCCCTTCCGGTAATGCCCTGAACCGAGGGCCGCCGGGAGGATTTGTTTCGATGCGATCTCTGCTTCTCGCCGCGCTCGTCGCGGGCGTGGCCATGCCGGCGGCGGTTCTGCCCGCCCTGGCGCAGGGCGCCGCCCCTGCCGAGACCAAGGCCAAGACCGACGATCTGGAGAAGCTCGAGGGCTTCCACAGCACGGACACGCAGGCCGCCGCCGAAATCCCGCAGACCGGCCGGCGCGCCGACGCGATCCGCAAGAACCTGTCGAAGATCAAGCTGCCGGACGGCTTCAAGATCGATCTCTATGCCGTGGTGCCGGATGCCCGCGCCATCGCGGTCGGCCCGAATGCCGGTGTGCTGTTCGTCGGCACGCGCAAGAGCAAGATCTTCACGGTCACCGACCGCGACAAGGACCGGGTCGCCGACGAGGTCCGGCCCTTCGCGCCGGGCATCGCGTTCAAGATCCCCAACGGCGTCTGCTTCTCGAAGGACGGCGTGCTCACCGTGGTGGAGCAGAACCGCGTCCTGGCCTTCCCGGCCGCCGAGTTCTTCTACGAGAACCCTGACGTCGCCGCCGGCGTGCTGGTCAAGCAGGGCGCGCTGATCCCGGCCTCCGAGGAGAGCTTCAACCACACCGCCCGGGTCTGCCGGGTCGGGCCGGACGGCAAGACCTACATCGCGCTGGGCCAGCCCTACAACGTGCCGCCGCCCGAGAAGATGGATCTCTACAAGAAGACCGGTATCGGCGGCATCATCCGCATCGACGCCGACGGCAAGAACCGCGAGGTCTACGCCACCGGCATCCGCAACTCGGTGGGGATGGACTTCAACACTGACAAGTCCCTCTGGTTCACCGACAACCAAGTGGACGGCATGGGCGACGACAAGCCGCCGGGCGAACTCAATCGCGCCACCAAGGCCGGCGAGAATTTCGGGTTCCCGTGGTTCGGCGGCGGCGCGGTCCGCACGGTGGAGTACAAGGACCAGACCCCGCCGGCCGACGCCGTCGCGCCGCAGGCCGAACTGCCCCCGCACGCGGCCGATCTCGGCATGACCTTCTACAACGGCAAGCAGTTCCCGGCCTCCTACAAGGGCGGGATCTTCATCGCCGAGCACGGGTCCTGGAACCGCACCGAGCCGGTGGGCGCCCGGGTGATGTTCGCCAAGCTCGGCGCCGACGGGAAGGTGGAATCGGTGAAGCCCTTCGCCGAGGGCTGGCTCACCGGCGACGGCGAGTATCTCGGCCGCCCGGTGGACGTGGCGGTGATGCTCGACGGCTCGCTGCTGGTCTCGGACGATTCCGCCGGGGCGATCTACCGGATCTCCTACGAGAAGTAGTGTCTTGTGACGGGGCGCCCCTCACCGAGGGGGACGCCCCGTCGCGAACGGGCGCGACGCACCCCCTCTCCAGTCCGGGAGAGGGTCGGGGTGAGGGGTGCGCCGTTTCCGGAAAGATCCGATCCCTCACCCTGTCCCTCTCCCGCACGGGAGAGGGGACTCGCGCCCCGTCCGGAAGCGCGGGGTTAGTCTCCACCGGTCCGAGAGTTCGAGCCCGCCCCGATGATCCGCTTGCTTCTCCTCCTTGCCGCCACGCTCGTCCCGCTCTCGGCCGAGGCCGGCGACGCTGCTGCGGGCAAGAAGCGCGCGACCGCCTGCCAGACCTGCCACGGGATGGACGGGCTCTCGAAGCTGCCGGAGGCGCCGAACCTCGCGGGTCAGGTCGAGCCCTACCTCGTGAAGGCGCTCACCGAGTACCGCGACGGCAAGCGGCAGAACGAGATCATGAACGTGGTCGCAAAGGAGCTGTCGGACGCGGATATCGCCAATCTGGCGGCGTATTATGCGGGGATCCAGATCGACGTGCTGCCGCCGGGGTAGACGCTCTTTTTGCGCCCCGCATCGTCGCTGCGCTCGCAACGACGGAAAAGGCCGGTTCCCATTTCAGAACCGGCCATCACGTTCGAACGCAAAAACAAGATCGGCTCTCGCGTCTTCCTCGTGACAGATGACGGAAAGCGCCTCACCAACGCGGCGCCTCAATCGTCCATCTTCAGCGCCGCGATGAACGCTTCCTGCGGGATCTCGACGCGCCCGAACTGGCGCATCTTCTTCTTGCCTTCCTTCTGCTTGTCCAGAAGCTTGCGCTTGCGCGAGATGTCGCCGCCGTAGCACTTGGCGGTGACGTCCTTGGACAGAGCCTTGATCGTCTCGCGGGCGATAATCTTGCCGCCGATCGCCGCCTGGACGGGGATCTGGAACAGGTGGCGGGGAATCAGGTCCTTGAGCTTCTCGCACATGGCCCGGCCGCGCGATTCGGCGCGGGTGCGGTGGACCAGCATCGACAGGGCGTCCACCGGCTCGGCATTCACCAGGATCGACATCTTCACGAGATCGCCCTCGCGGTAATCCGAGACGTGGTAATCGAAGGAGGCATAGCCCTTCGAAATCGACTTCAGCCGGTCGTAGAAATCGAACACCACCTCGTTCAGGGGCAGGTCGTAGACCACCATGGCGCGCTTGCCGACGTAGTTGAGGTCGATCTGGACGCCCCGGCGGTCCTGGCAGAGCTTCAGCACGCCGCCGAGATACTCGTCGGGCGTCAGGATCGTGGCGCGGATCCAGGGCTCCTCGATCGATTCGATCTTCATGATGTCCGGCATGTCGGCCGGGTTGTGGAGTTCCTTCACCTCCCCGTCGCGCATCTTCAGGCGGTAGACCACCGAGGGCGCGGTCGAGATCAGGTCGAGGTTGAACTCGCGCTCAAGTCGCTCCTGGATGATCTCCAGGTGCAGGAGCCCGAGGAAGCCGCAGCGGAAGCCGAAGCCGAGGGCGGCCGAAGACTCCATCTCGTAGGAGAAAGAGGCGTCGTTGAGCCGCAGCCGGCCCATGGCCGAGCGGAGGTTCTCGAACTCGGCCGCGTCCACCGGGAACAGGCCGCAGAACACCACCGCCTGGACTTCCTTGAAGCCCGGCAGCATCTCGGTGGTCTGGCGCTTGTCCTCGGTGATGGTGTCGCCGACGCGGGTGTCGGCCACTTCCTTGATCGAGCCGGTGAAGAAGCCGACCTCGCCCGGGCCGAGGGCGTCGATATCGGCCATCTTCGGCCGGAACACGCCGATCCGGTCGACGCCGTACACGGCGTCGGCGCCCATCATGCGGATGGTCATGCCCTTCTTGAGGGTGCCGTCGATGATCCGCACCAGCACGACGACGCCGAGATAGGCGTCGTACCAGCTGTCCACGAGGAGCGCCTTCAGCGGCGCGTCGCTCTTGCCCTTCGGCGGCGGCAGGCGGGTGACGATCGCCTCCAGCACCGCCTCGATGTTCAGCCCGGTCTTGGCCGATATCGGCACCGCGTCGGAGGCATCGAGGCCGATCACCTCCTCGATCTGCTCCTTCACCCGATCCGGCTCGGCCGCCGGCAGGTCGACCTTGTTGAGGACGGGCACGATCTCGTGGTTGGCGTCGAGCGCCTGATAGACGTTGGCGAGGGTCTGCGCCTCCACGCCCTGCGAGGCGTCGACCACGAGGAGCGACCCCTCGCAGGCGGCGAGCGAGCGCGACACCTCGTAGGCGAAGTCCACGTGGCCGGGCGTGTCCATCAGGTTCAGGACGTAATCCTTGCCGTCCTGCGCCTTGTATTCCAGGCGCACGGTCTGCGCCTTGATGGTGATGCCGCGCTCCTTCTCGATATCCATCGAGTCGAGCATCTGCTCGCTCATGTCGCGGAGCGCGACGGTGCCGGTGGCCTGGATCAGCCGGTCGGCCAAGGTCGATTTGCCGTGGTCGATATGTGCGACGATCGAGAAATTGCGGATGGATTCGATCGGGGCTGTCATCGGCATTCCGTTCGGGCGCACGCCGGCGCGCACCCTCTGACGTCGGGACGTATTCGAAAAGATCGGCTCCCGCGCGAGATAGCAGCGCCGCGGGAAGGCGCCAAGCGCGGCCTAAGCGCCTGAGGACCGGCGCCGACGCGATGAGGGTCCCGTCCCGTCATTTCGAGCGGGCGCAGAAAGGTCCGAATACCAGAACCCTACCGGCTGGCGCCGTCGGATCCCGCTGGGTGTCCCGGTCGCGGGCTGCGCGTCGCGGTCCCGGGATGACGGAGGGCATGGACCCGGTCGTCCGGTCCACGGACAAACGACGGGGGCCGGAACGTGCCGGCCCCCGGGTGAACGACGGGACTGTCGCCGACGATCGTCCGTCGGATCAGCGACCGCGGTCGCGGATCAGGCGCTCGATCTCGGCCTCGCCATGGGAGCGCGCCTTGGCCTCGGTCGGATGTTTCCGGTCCGAGCGCTGGTGCAGCTTGCCGTGCTTGCGGATGCTCCACTGGAACAGGGAGCCGCTCTCGCCGACCGGCTCCACATCGAGGCTGAAGGGGTAGGTATCAGTCTGGGTATCGCTCATCGCCCCGATATGGGGCACGCAGCGACTTTTCGCCATGCCTGATCGTGAAGTCCTTGCGCGTTCACGCGTCCGCACCGGTCGCGCGCGCCCGCGCGGCCATGGCAACGAGACTTTTGCGCAGCGCACCCATGTCGGTGACGCGCTCCGGATAGGGGGCCCGGACGGTGCGATCGCCCGCCATCAGGTCCATGCCCTCGGGGTCGAGGCCGGTGAGCCGCCAGGGCAGCCCGGCCTCGCCGCCCGCGCCCGTGGCGTAGAGCGCCAACGCGTCCGCATGGTCGGCGTTCATATGCTCCACGGCGCCGCGCTCGCCGGCCACGATCGGCTGCGCATCCGAGAGATCGAGGAGAAGCTGGTCCCGGGTCAGCGTCGCGGCCTTCGCGAAGCCGCCGTTGAGATGGCCGGCATCCGGCGTGAGGGCGAAGAAGCCGAAATCGGGGAAATCGGCGTAGAGCTTGGCCTTCGGGTGGCGGGCCAGGAACCGCTCGCGTGCCCGCGCCTCAGGTGTCTGGACGGCGCGGCCGACCACCGTCAGCCGGGGATGGGCGAGGGGATCGCCCTTGCCGCCCTGCGCGAACAGCAGTGAGCAGCGCGGCTCGGCGAGCAGGTTGCGGGTATGGGCCGACAGCCGCGACAGCAGCATCAGCGGCGTGCCGTCCGCGTCGGTGGCGATGGTGACGAGGGACGCGAAGGGCGTGCCGTCCGGATCCAGGGTCGCGAGGGCACCCGAACGGATGCTGCGCAGGAGCATCCGCGACAGGCCGATCGCGTCGAACGGCGCCGCTTCGGCGGGCAGCGGACGGGCCGGTCCGCCGGGACCCGGACCCGTGTCCATCGTCTCGCCCATCCGCGATTCCTCCCCGGTCCGAATTGCCGCCGCATTCCGCCGCCATGTTAGCGATCTGCTGCAGCGCGCGCGAGGCGTCCGAACCGCGTCAGATGGGCCGCGGCGTGCCGCTGTTACGGCCAAGCTATGACCGCCGCTCGCTTTTTCCGATCGGTCGTACTAAAGCACCTGTCCCTTTGCGTGTGCCGGGCTGCGCCGAAACTGCCCGGTTCGCGTTTTCGTCTGCCCCTCGTGGGCCGGGATGCGGCGCGGCCTGTGCGTAGAGCCGGGACCGCGCCTGAGCCCGTTCAGTCAGGGACCGCGCATGCCGACCATCGCCCTCGTCGACGACGACCGGAACATCCTCACCTCTGTGTCGATCGCGCTGGAGACCGAAGGTTACCGCATCCAGACCTACACGGACGGCGCCTCCGCCCTGGACGGTCTGCGCCATTCGCCGCCCGATCTCGCGATCTTCGACATCAAGATGCCGCGCATGGACGGGATGGAGCTTCTCCGACGCCTGCGGCAGAAATCCGACCTTCCCGTGATCTTCCTGACCTCGAAGGACGAGGAGATCGACGAACTGTTCGGCCTTAAGATGGGCGCGGACGACTTCATCCATAAGCCGTTCTCGCAGCGGCTCCTCGTGGAGCGGGTCAAGGCGGTGCTCCGGCGCTTCGCCAAGGAGGCCCCCGGCAGCACGCCCCGGGGCGAGGCCGAGGTGGCCGCCCGGTCGCTGGAGCGCGGCGCGCTGATGATGGATCCCGAGCGCCACACCTGCACGTGGAAGGGCGAGCCGGTGACCCTGACGGTCACGGAGTTCCTGATTCTGCAGGCGCTCGCGCAGCGCCCCGGCGTGGTGAAGAGCCGCAACGCCCTGATGGACGCGGCCTATGACGATCAGGTCTATGTCGATGACCGGACCATCGACAGCCACATCAAGCGGCTGCGCAAGAAGTTTAAGGTTACCGACCAGAGCTTCGACATGATCGAGACGCTCTACGGCGTCGGCTACCGCTTCAAGGAGGCGTGATCTCCAGGATCCGCCCCGTGACCGCCCGGACCACCCAGCCCCAGACCGAGGATGCCCCGCCCCGCGCCTCCCTGGCCCAGATTCTGTCCCGACCGCTCGGCTTGCCCCGCGCCGTGTGGGACGCGATCGGCCAGCGCGCCTCGTCGAGCCTGACGCGCCGCATCGTCGTCCTCAACCTCGTCGGGCTGATCGCGCTGCTCGTCGGGTTCCTCTACCTGAACCAGTTCCGCCAGGGCCTGATCCAGGCCCGGATCCAGAGCCTCGCCATTCAGGGCGAGATCATCGCGGGGGCGATCGCCGCCTCGGCGTCGGTGGACACCGACACGATCCGCATCGATCCCGACAAGCTGCTCCAGCAGCAGGCCGGCGAGGCGGCGGAGGAGGAATCGCAGCCGCTCGCCTTCTCGCTCAACCCCGAGAAAGTGGCGCCGCTCCTGTCGCGCCTCGTGACGCCGACGGGCAACCGCGCCCGGGTCTACGATCAGGAGGGCGGCCTCCTGTTCGACACCCGCACCCTGTTCAAGCGCGGCGACGCCAGCCGGCCCGATCCGCTGGAGCCCAAGCCCCACAAGCCCGGGATGCTCGAATCCGCCTTCGAGACGATCCAGGCGAAGCTCGGCGGCCTGTTCCGCAGCCGGACCGAGACCGCCGAGGAAACCGGGCCCGGTGAACGGCCACTCCCTCCGGGAGGTCCAGGCGGCGCTCGGCGGCAACCGCGGCAGCCTCGTGCGCCGCAACAAGCTCGGCGAGACCACCGTGTCGGTGGCGGTGCCGATCCACCGGGGCCGGCTCGGTCCGCGGCGCCCTGCTGATCTCGACCCAAGGCGACGCCATCGACCGGGTCATCGCCTCGGAGCGGTTCGGCCTGCTCCAGGTCTTCCTCGTCGCCTCGGCGGTGATGGTGGTGCTGTCGTTCCTGCTGGCCGGCGCCATCGCGGGGCCGGTGCGCCGCCTCGCCGAGGCCGCCGAGAAGGTCCGGATGGGCATCAAGACCCGCGAGGAGATCCCCGATTTCACCGAGCGGACCGACGAGATCGGCCATCTGTCCGGCGCCCTGCGCGACATGACCCAGGCGCTCTATCGGCGGATCGACGCCATCGAGAGCTTCGCGGCCGATGTCAGCCACGAGCTGAAAAATCCGCTCACGTCGCTGCGCAGCGCGGTGGAGACCCTGCCCCTCGCCAAGACCGACGAATCCCGCGGCCGCCTGATGGCGATCATCCAGCACGACGTGAAGCGCCTCGACCGGCTGATCAGCGACATCGCGGACGCCTCGCGGCTCGATGCGGAACTCGCGCGCGCCGAAGCCCGGCGCGTGGATCTCCGGCGGCTTCTCACCACCGTCGTCTCCGTGGCCAACGAGCGGCGGCGCCCGAAGGACTGCCTGATCCAGCTCGACGTCGAATCGATCGGATCGGAGCAGGACGCGCCCTTCACGATCATCGGCCACGACAGCCGGCTCGGCCAGGTGGTCAACAACCTCCTCGACAACGCTCGGTCGTTCTCGCCGAGCGACGCGAAGGTCCGGGTGGTGCTGCGCCGGGTCCGCGGTGAGGTGGAGATGATCTGCGAGGACGAGGGTCCGGGCATCCCGGAGCACGCCCTGGAGCGGATCTTCGAGCGCTTCTACACCGACCGGCCCGAGCAGGGCTTCGGCCAGAATTCAGGGCTCGGCCTGTCGATCTCCCGCCAGATCGTCCAGGCCCATCGCGGCACGATCCGCGCCGAGAACCGGCCCGGCGCCCCGGATGAAGATGGCGAGCCCACCGTGCGCGGCGCCCGCTTCGTGGTCCGCCTGCCGGCGGCCCCGCGGCAACTCCACGCCTGATGGTCACCCTTCACGGCGCCTGTATCGCGCTGTGCGAGACCGGGATCCTGATTCGCGGCCCGTCGGGCGCCGGCAAATCCAGTCTCGCGCTCCTGCTCGCCAACGCGGCCGACGGGGCCTTCGTGGCCGACGACCGCGTCGTCTGCACGGTGCGCGAAGGGCGACTCGTGGCCTGTCCCCATCCGAGCCTCGCCGGACGGGTCGAGATACGGGGGCAGGGGATCCTGCCCGTGGCCGAGCTCGGCATCCCGTTCCGCCCGGAGGTGGTTCTGGACCTCGCCGTCGATCTCGTGGAGACGGCACCGCGCCTGCCGGAGCCCCCCGAGGCGGCGGCGCTCCTCGGCCTGACCCTGCCGCGCCTCGTTCTCGACCGGGGCGCGCGCGCCGCCGGCCTCGCGCCGCTGCTCATCCGTGCGGCACTGCGAAAGCATCGGCCGTGACTTCGCAGCCGCACAGGCGGTTCGATTCGCCTAAGACTGGTATACCCCCATGGCGTAGCCGCTGCGGCCGTGGCATGATCGCGGAAATGTCCGGGCAAAAAAGTCGCGTTCGCCTTGTGGGGGGCTGTGCGATGCACAACATGGCGGCATTCACAGGACGTTGGAACACGTGTCGATGATTGGCATGGTGCTCGTAACTCACGGGCTACTGGCGACCGAGTTCAAGGCCGCTCTGGAGCACGTGGTCGGCCCGCAGGATCAGATCGAGACGATCACGATCGGGCCGGAAGACGATATGGAATTGCGACGGCGGGACATCATGTCCGCGGTCTGTCGGGTGAATACCGGTGAGGGCGTGGTCGTGCTCACCGACATGTTCGGCGGCACGCCGTCGAACCTCGCCCTGTCCTGCATGAACGGCGGCTCGGTGGAGGTCGTGGCGGGCATCAACCTGCCGATGCTGATCAAGCTGGCCAGCGTCCGCGACGAGGAGAAGCTCGGCGACGCCGTGCTTCACGCCCAGGAAGCGGGCCGCAAATACATAAACGTCGCCTCGCGGGTTCTGGCGGGGAAGTAGTCTTCACGATCAGGCTTCCAGTACGGCCGCGGTCGGGGTCGTCCGCCGCGTGCTCACGGTGATTCCCACTGAGGCCGCGATCACCAATCCGATCGCCAGCCATTGGATGGGACTGATTCGCTCCCCCAGGAGAACGAGGCCGGCGCAGGCCGCCACGGCGGGTTCCAGGCTCATCAGGACGCCGAAGCTCTTCCGGTCGAGCCGGCGCAGGGCGAACATCTCCAGGGAATAGGGCAGGGCACTCGACATCACTGCCACGCTAAGGCCTGCGGCCAGGATGCCGGGGGTGAGCAGGGCCGGTCCGGCCTCCGACAGGCCGAAGGGCGCCACCACGATGGCCGCCGTGAACATGCCGAGGGACACGGCCTGGCCGCCGTCGATCCGCCCCGCGCGCTGTCCGAACAGGATGTAGAGCGCCCAGCACAGGGCCGCGCCGAGATCGAGCAGGATGCCGATCGGATCGAGCCCGTCCTGACCGGAGATCGGCAGGAGCAGCGAGAGTCCGGCGACCGCCACGCCGATCCACAGAAAATCCGACCGGCGGCGCGACGCGATCAGAGCGACGGCCAGCGGCCCGACGAACTCGATGGCCACGGCCGGTCCGAGGGGCAGCCGTGCCAGGGCGAGATAGAACAGGAGGTTCATCAGCCCGAGGGCCGTTCCGTAGAGGGCGATCCAGCCGGCCTCGCGCGCCGGGAGGCTGCGCCGCCACGGCCGCCAGACGGCAACGAGGATCAGTGCCGAGAAGCCGACCCGCAGGGCGGACGTCCCGGATGCACCGACTGCCGGAAACAGGCTCTTGGCGAAGGTCGCTCCGCTCTGGAGGGAGACCATGCCGGTCACCAGCGCGGCGACCGGTAAAATGGAATGGAAAATCGGTGGCTCTACCTTGGGCATTTACCTATCGGTATCCATATCGATGAGGTTTTCTGTCTTACTTAATTAACACTCTAGGTTTAGCATAGGTAATGATCGACGAGGGTGGTTGATTTTTAATATTTCAACTCGGCTGCGAGTACAATATGAATGCTTTCAATAATATTCTATCGTCAATGCTGTCAAAGGGATATTTCCCAAAAGAATTGCCGCAAGCATTTACTTCAGAGAGTTTTGGTCAAAACGCTTTTTCTATAATTGAAGCGTGGCGAACGAGTGAGGTTTTTCAAACGAAGCCGGCCGGAAAGGTGCCTGGTACAGCCAAAAAAAAGAGCTCATCATTTAACTATGAATTAGCTCACGCCGATATGGAAGTCATATCTAAACCTAAGCGCGGTTATGAGCGTCGGGATATACATTTAACGCATCCAATTCCTCAGGCGTTGCTAACATACGAGATCGCAAATAATTGGCGATCCATTCAGAAATGGCTCGGGCGGCAAAAATTCTCGATAGACAAAATTAAAGTTTCTGAAAATTATCCTCGGTCAATAAAAGGCATTCAGTACAGTGTGCACCTTGCGAAGAAGGGGCACATCGAGGCAGTATCTAACTGGATTGTTAAGACAGATATATCTCGCTTCTATTCCACTATATACACTCATTCAATTCCGTGGGCGGCCTATGGGAAGGAAAGCGTCAAGTCAAATCTGAGAATGTATCAAGGATCCTTGGCCGACAGATTAGATGCATTAGTGAGAGCCAGCAATCGAAATCAAACGGTAGGAATTCCGGTTGGTCCAGAGACATCACGTGTTATTTCGGAAATCATTTCTTCGCGGATTGATGACAATTTTGGCTCGCTCGTTTCTGGTGTCGAAGAGGGTCGAGTTGATAGATTGCAGGATGATTGGCTCGTCGGCGCAGATACCTTCGAGCAGGCAGAAAACGTATTGTCAGTTATAACAAAAGCTTATAGAGAATTTGGTCTTGAAATAAACGGAAGCAAAACCACTGTAAATCGAATGATTGCTATAAGTGGAGGGGAATGGATCTCAGAAATTAACGCGTTTTTATCTCATAGATCTGGTGCGATCAAAGGTTCGCGTCTCCGTGAATTCCTATCGCTGACGCTCAGGCTCCAGGCAAAATATCCATATGAATCTGTTACGAGCTACACTCTAACGATCATAGAGTCGCAGAGAATATTTTCTGCCGATGTCGAAATCGTGGAAGCATTTCTGCTAAAAGCCGCCGTAATTTCGCCGATCTCAATGGACAGGATTTGCAGAATTATCATAAATCTGCAATTTACGTCTCATAATGTGTCAACCTCTCGGATAGGAAAAAGATTCGAGCGTTTAGCAGAAATAGCGATGGTGAATGGTAGCACCTACGAGGCTATCTGGCTTTTATATACTTTGCGCGGATTGAGAATTAGGTTAAATTCAAGGATTATTGTCGATCACATTGAGAATTATGCATCTAGTGTAGTCGCGCTCATTTTATTGGATATGCAAAGTAAGGGCTTGTGTGCGCGTGCCTTACCGAAGGACGAGTGGATCAGCCGACACGACAAGCAAGATATTTTAACAAGCTGGTCTTGGCTGCTTATGTATGAAGGCATACGCCTAGGTTGGATCCAAGATCGAAAGGCATTGATGAACGAGCCATTTTTTAGAGAAATGAGCAACCATAATGTATATTTTTATGATCAGACAAAAAACGTCAGAAACTCACGCAGTGTGATCAAAAATAACGTTAGACAACGGAAGATCGCGTCGGCGGAGGTCTCAACCTTTTTGAGAAAGATCCGAGAAATGTCCGCCGACGATTACTAACGCACTTTACAAAATGAACCGGCTCAGATCGGCGTTGGACGCCAGATCCTGAACCCGCTCGCGCACATAGGCTGCGTCGATCGGCACCGTCTCGCCGGAACGGTCTGTCGCGGTGAAGGAGATCTCGTCGATCACCCGTTCGAGAACCGTCTGGAGCCGGCGGGCACCGATGTTCTCCACCGAGGAATTCACCTCGACCGCGACCCGGGCGAGCGCGTCCACCGCGTCGTCCGTGAAGGACAGGGTCACACCCTCCGTTTCCATCAGCGCCACCGTCTGCTTGATCAGGCTCGCCTCGGTCGCGGTGAGAATCTGTTTGAAGTCGTCCACCGTCAGCGGCTGCAACTCCACGCGGATCGGCAGGCGGCCCTGCAGCTCGGGCAGGAGGTCGGACGGCTTCGAGACGTGGAAGGCGCCCGAGGCGATGAACAGGACGTGGTCCGTCTTCACCGGGCCGTGCTTGGTGGCGACCGTGGTGCCTTCGATCAACGGCAGAAGGTCGCGCTGTACGCCCTCGCGGGACACGTCGCCGGAGGACCGGCCCTCGCGGGCACAGATCTTGTCGATCTCGTCGAGGAACACGATGCCGTTGTTCTCGACCTCGCCGATCGCCTCGCGGACCAGCGCCTCGTCGTCGACGAGCTTATCGGATTCCTCGGCCATCAGGGGCGCATAGGCGTCCCGGACCAGGATCCGGCGCGGCTTGCCGCGCTGGCCGCCGAGTGCCTTGCCGAGCATGTCGCCGATGTTGATCGCGCCCATGGAGGCCCCCGGTACACCGGGAATCTCGAACATCGGCATACCCGTGGGGGCGCCGGAGGTCAGCTCCAGCTCCACCTCCTTGTCGTCGAGCTCGCTGTTGCGGAGCTTGCGCCGGAAGCTGTCACGGGTGGCCTGGCTGGCGGTCGGCCCGACGAGGGCGTCGAGGAGGCGGTTCTCGGCCGCGGCTTCGGCCTTGGCCTTCACGCCCTCGCGCTTTACCTGCCGGGTCAGGCCGATCGCCACTTCGACGAGATCACGGATGATCTGCTCGACATCGCGGCCGACATAGCCGACCTCGGTGAACTTGGTGGCCTCGACCTTGAGGAACGGGGCGTTGGCGAGCCGGGCGAGGCGGCGGGCGATCTCGGTCTTTCCGCACCCGGTCGGCCCGATCATCAGGATGTTCTTGGGCGCGACCTCCTCGCGGAGCGGACCGATCAGCTGCTGGCGTCGCCAGCGATTGCGCAGCGCGATCGCCACGGCGCGCTTGGCGTCGTGTTGCCCGACGATGAAGCGATCGAGTTCGGACACGATCTCGCGCGGAGAGAACGTCGTCACCGCTGTGCCATCCCTGTTCCCGGCCCGAAATCGGCCCCGCGCCGGGAATGGGGTCCCACGCGGCCCCGCGCAAGGGGGCGCCGCGTGGGCCGATAGCCGCCTCAATGCGCTGCCGGCACCGCTGTAACGCCGGGCTTGTCGTGCTGGCCGAACCGCTCGACGAGGGTCGAGCTGGCGGCGTTGAGGCCGACGACCTCGACGAGGCGCCCGCGGGCGCGGGCCTTCAGCACCACCCGGTCGAGGGCTGCGACGGCCGAGATGTCCCAGAAATGCGCCGCGTTGACGTCGATCACGAGACGCTCGACCGGCTCCAGCACGTCGATCGCCTCGGAGAACGTGCCGGCGGAGGCGAAGAACACCTGCCCGGTGATGGCGTAGGTGCGGGTCCGGCCATCGGCCGAGAGGCTGGAGGTGATCCGGTTGAGACGGGAGACCTTGCCGGCGAAGAACACGCCCGAGAGCAGCACGCCGACCAGCACGCCGATGGCGAGATCCTTCGTGGCCACGACGACCAGGACGGTGGCCAGCATCACCGCGGAGGATGGCAGCGGGTTGGTCCGCAGGCGGGCCAGGGAACGCCAGGAGAAGGTGTTGATCGAGACCATGATCATCACGGCGGTCAGGGCCGCCACGGGCACCACGGCGAGCAGATCCTGCAGCGCCACGAGGAGCAGCAGCAGGAAGGCGCCGGCCACCAGCGTCGAGAGGCGGCCGCGGGCGCCCGAGGAGACGTTGATCACCGACTGGCCGATCATCGCGCAGCCGCCCATGCCGCCGAACACCGCGGAGGCCATGTTGGCCACGCCCTGGCCCATGCATTCGCGGTTCTTGTCGCTGCCCGTGTCGGTCAGGTCATCGACGATCTGCGCGGTGAGCAGGCTCTCCAGCAGGCCGACCGCGGCCAACGTCGCCGCGTAGGGCAGAAGGATCCGCAGGGTCTCGAAGGTGA
>NZ_BACT01000471.1:0-11539 GCF_000333255.1 Methylobacterium sp. B1
TGCCGGAGGATTCCCCGATGACCGCGCCCGGGTACGCCGCGCAGCGCTCCGCGCTCGCCAAGGCGATCGGCCTCGGCGTGCCCGGCGGGCGCAGCGATCAGCGCAGGACCGGCACCGGCGGCTGATCGGCGGCGCGGCGGGAGCCCGGTGGCGGCGCGCTCTCGGCCTTGCGGCTCTGGAACGGAAGCACCTGCGCGGGGCCCGGGACGGACCTGCCGAGCGCGGCGCGGTCCGGACGCCCGAACGTGTCGGCCCAGCTCAGCTTGATCACATGGCAATCCGGAGCCGCGGACGTGGTCTCCTCCGCGGGGGGCGGTGCCTTGCGGTTGCCGGCGCTGATCCAGCGCACGATCCGGTGCTCGCGCCCGCGGCGCAGCGCCGGCGGTCCATCCGGCGCGCTGCGCCGGCGGATCGCTTGCCTGTCGTCGGTCCTGTCTGAGATCGACACGCTGAATCACCCCGTCCGCAGTCGGGGCGGGAGCGAGGACGGATAGCGGGTGCAGCCGTGGATCCGTCGGGGTGCTCCACCCGCGACAACGGCGCTATCCTACTGAACTTGCAGGGGCCGGACAGGGCGGTCCCGTCCAAAAAACTTGTCTCTGCGTCCCAGATTGGCCCGGTCCCGGCCCCGGCGGGCTCAGGAGGCGTGCGCGCCCGGCACCGCCGCGAGGAGGCTGCGGGTGTAGGCGTGCTCCGGCGCGGCGAACAGCTCCGCGGTGCCCCGCATCTCCACGATGGCGCCGCGGTGCATCACGGCGATCCGGTCGCAGATCGTGGCGGCCACCCGCAGGTCGTGGGTGATGAACAGCATCGCCAGGGACAGGCGCTGCTTCAGATCCTCCAGCAGGTCCAGCACCTGCCGCTGGACCGAGACGTCCAGCGCCGAGACCGCCTCGTCGGCCACCAGCACGTCCGGCTCCATGGCGAGCGCCCGGGCGATGCCGATGCGCTGGCGCTGCCCGCCCGAGAAGGCGTTCGGGTAGCGGGCGGCGGCCTTCGGATCGAGGCCGACGAGGTCGAGGAGGTTTCGGGCCCGCTCCCGGGCCTCGGCGGCCGGGACCCCATGGGCGATCGGCCCCGCCGTGATGATCTGCTCCACGGTGCGCCGCGGGTTCAGCGAGGCGAACGGGTCCTGGAAGATCATCTGGATGCGGCTGCGCTTGTCGCGCAGGGCCGTCTTGCCGAGGGCCGTGTAGTCGAGGTCCCCCAGCCGGACCGTACCGCCGTCGGGCTCGATCAGCCGGATCGCGAGCCGCGCCGTGGTCGACTTGCCCGACCCGGATTCGCCCACGATCCCAAGGGTCTCGCCGCGGCGAACGTCGAACGAGACCTCCTTCACGGCGGCCACGACCCGCGGCTTGCCGAACAGGCCGGAGCGCCCGGAATAGGTCTTGGACAGCCCGGTCACCGAGAGGGCGATCGGGGCCGCCGCGAGGGGCGCGCGCGGCGGCGGCGTGAGGCTCGGGACGGCGGCGAGCAGCGCCTTGGTGTAGGGTGCCTGCGGATTGCGCAGCACCGCCTCGGCCGTGCCGGATTCCACGAGCCGCCCGCGCTGGAGCACCGCCACGTGGTCGGCGATCTCCGCGACCACGCCGAAATCATGGGTGATGAACAGGACGCTCATCCCGCGCTTCCGCTGCAGGTCGCGGATCAGCCGGAGGATCTGGGCCTGGGTGGTGACGTCGAGGGCCGTGGTCGGCTCGTCGGCCACCAGCACCGAGGGCTCCAGCGCCAGCGCCATGGCGATCATCGCCCGCTGCCGCTGGCCGCCGGAGAGCTGGTGCGGGTAGGCCCGCACCGCCTCTTCCGGGTTCGGCAGGCCGACCTCGGTGGCGAGCGCCACCGCCCGGGCCCAGCGCTCGCTCCGGCTGAGCAGGTTGTGCGCCTCGAACATCTCGGCGATCTGGTCGCCGACCCGCATCACCGGGTTCAGCGCCGTCATCGGCTCCTGGAACACCATGGCGATGCGCCGGCCCCGCAGCGACCGCCACGCGGGCTCATCGAGGGTCAGGAGGTCCCGGCCCTCGAACAGGATCGTGCCGGCCGTCGGCTTCAGGGCCCGGGGCAGGAGGCCGGTGAGCGCGTAGGCGCTCATCGACTTGCCCGAGCCCGATTCCCCGACCACGCACAGGATCTTCCCGGCCTCGAGGTCGAGGTTCAGGCCCTCGACCGCGTGCGGGCGGTCGGCGCCCTTGGGGAGCGCGATCGTCAGATCGCGGATGCGGACGACCGGCGCACTCATGGTTCAGGCCCTCGCTTTGCGGCGCCGGAGGATGTCGGGTCCGGCCTCGCCCAGATCCCAGAACAGACCGGCCATGATCGCCAGGCCCTCGCGGGTGCCGGAGGCGAGCATGTGCTCGTCGGGCCCGTGCTGGCGGCAGGCCGGGTAGGAATGCGGCACCCAGAGGGTCGGTAGGCCCAAAATCTCCGAGAAGGCGTCGTTCGGCAGCGAGCCGCCGAGATTGGGCAGCAGCGCCGGTTTTTTGCCCGAGCTCGCCTCGATCGACTGGAGCGCCCACTCGACCCAGGGGTCCTCGACGGGGAGACGTGTCGCCTGGAACACCTCCGCGGCGCGGGCCGGACGGACCTCGATCATCGGGAAGCCGTGGGCATCGAGATGGGCGCGGACGTTCGGGATCAGGTTCTGCCAATCGGTGCCGACCACGAAGCGCAGCTGCAGGGTCGCCTTGGCGTGGGGCGGGACGGCGTTGAGCGGGCCGTCCGGATCGCCGGTCTTGAAGGCCAGCACCTCCAGGGTGTTCCAGGCGAAGACCCGCTCGGCCGGACTCAGGCCCGGTTCGCCCCAGTCGGCATCGATCGTGGGCGCGGTCGGGTCCTCGCCGACGCGGATGTCGGCGAGCGCCGCGCGCACGCCCTCGGGGATCGGCGGCGGCCGCAGGGCGTCCACCAGGATGCTGCCCCGCGCGTCGACCATCGAGGCGATCGCCGAGGCCAGCACCGTGCCGGGGTTGCGCAGCAGGCCGCCCCAGTTGCCGGAATGGTGCGGGCCCTCGCGCAGGTTGAGGCTGAGCTCGAAATTGTAGGCGCCGCGGGAGCCCAGGAAGAGGGTCGGGCGCTCGCCGCTGAGGCGGGGTCCGTCCGAGGCGATCAGCACGTCCGAGCGGAGGGAATCGGCCTGTTCCCGGCAGAACGGCCGCAGGCCCGGGGAGCCCGATTCCTCGCCCATCTCGATCAGGAGCTTCACGTTGAAGCCGAGATGGCCGTCGCGGGCCGCGATCACCTGCTCCAGGGCGGCGAGGTTGAGGACGTGCTGGCCCTTGTTGTCGGCGGTGCCGCGCCCGTACCAGCGGTCACCCTCGACCACGATCTCCCAGGGGCCGAGGCCCGCGCGCCACTGCTCGGGATAGCCCCGCACCGTGTCGCCGTGGCCGTAGATCAGCACGGTCGGCAGGTCCGCGCCCTCGCGCCGCTCGGCGACCAGGAACGGGCCGTGCACCCCGTCCGGGTTCGGGAAGATCTTCGGCGTCTCGAAGCCGAGCCGGGCGACGAGCGGCACGATGAAGGCGTCGAGATAGGCGCGGAGCGCCGCCTCCTGGCCGGGGGCCTGGCTCTCGGTGGGCATCGCCACCGCCTCCCGCAGGAGGGCGAGGAACGCGCCCGAATCGAAAGCCTCCGTGGCGCGCGCGATGGCGGCGTCTCGCGTCATGGTGTGTTTCCCGTGAAACATTTTGGTAACCTGTCGACGGGCCCTGGCCCGGCGAAGCCGTCAGTTGCGCGCCTCGGGGGCGGTGATGTCGCGCAGGCCGTCGCCCAGGAGGTTGATCGCCAGCACGAGGAGGAGGAGCGCCACGCCCGGGATGGTGATCACCCAGGGCTGGAAGAACATGTACTGCTTGCCCTCGGCGATCATCAGGCCCCAGGAGGGCAGGGGCGGCTGGACGCCGAGGCCGAGGAACGACAGGGCGGCCTCCAGCAGGATCGCGTGGGCCATCTCCAGGGTCGCCACGACGATCAGGGCGTTCATGATGTTGGGCAGGATCTCCTGGCGGAGGATCCGCAGGTCGGTCAGCCCCGCGGCGCGGGCGGCCGAGACGAAGTCCTGGTTGCGGATCTGCTGGGTCGCGGCCCGGGTCACGACGGCGAAGCGGTCCCAGAGCAGGAAGCCCAGTACCAGCACCACCACCTTCAGGGAGCCGCCGACCAGGGCCGCCATGGCGAGCGCCACCAGCACCACCGGCATGGCGAGCCGCGTGGTCACCACGTAGCTGACCACCGAATCGACCCAGCCGCCGAAATAGCCGGCGCACAGGCCGAGCACCGTGCCGATCAGCCCCGAGATCAGCGCCGCCGAGATCCCGATCAGGAGGGAGATCTGGCCGCCGTAGAGCAGGCGGCTCAGGTAGTCGCGGCCGAGCTTGTCGGTGCCGAGCACGTGGTCCCAGGTGCCCTTGGCCTGCCAGACCGGCGGGATCAGGCGGCGGGACACGTCCTGCGCGTAGGGGTCGTGCGGCGCGATGAGCGGGGCGGCGAGCGCCGCCAGCACGATCAGCCCGAGGATTCCGGCCCCGATCAGGAAGCCGGTGTGGCGCAGGCCCCGCCGCAGGATCAGGCGGGTGGGGGAGGGCACCGCCGCCAGCGCGACCGGCGCGTCCGGGGGCAGGGCGGGGGCGGCGAGCGCCGCCGTGTCGGGGGGGAGGCTCATGGCGATCTCCGTCCTCAGGCCTGGCGCAGGCGCGGATCGAGGAAGGCGTTCAGGAGGTCGGCGGCCAGCGTCAGGCCGATGTAGATCATGGCCAGCACCAGCACGATCGCCTGGACGACCGGGAAGTCGTTGCGGGCGATCGACTCCCAGGCGAGCTGCCCGAGCCCCTGGAGCGAGAACACCGCCTCGATCACGATCGAACCGCCGAGCATGAAGCCGAACTGCACCGCCGACAGGGCGATCACCGGGATCACGGCGTTGCGCAGCGCGTGCCGCACCAGGATTTTTCTGGGCGGCAATCCCTTGGCGCGTGCGGTGCGGACGTAGTCGGAGGCCAGCACCTCCAGCATGCCGTTGCGGGTGAGGCGCATCACGGCGGGCATCGCGTAGTAGCCGAGCGCGATTGCCGGCAGGACGAAGTTCTTCCACGTGGCGTTGCCCGAGACCGGCAGCCAGCGGAGGTTCACGGAGAAGATCAGGATCAGCGTCAGGCCGAACCAGAAGCTCGGCATCGCCTGGCCGAGCACCGAGACGGCGAGCGCCGTCCGGTCGATCCAGGTATCCCGCTTCACGGCGGCGACGACGCCCAGCGGGATCGCCACGAACAGGGCCACGCCGAGCGCGATGATGCCGAGATAGAGGGTGATCGGCAGGCGGGCGGCCAGCAGGTCGATCACGCTCTCGCGGAAATAGAAGGAGTTGCCGAAGTCGAGGTGCAAAGCCCGCCAGCCCCAGGTGAGGAACTGGGTCAGCAGCGGCTGGTCCAGTCCGTAATCCTGGCGGATCTGGGCGATTTGCGGCCCGGTGGCCTCCGGGCCGGCGATGGCGGTCGCGAGGTCGCCCGAGAGGTGGAGGAGCAGGAAGCTCGCCACCGAGACCGTGAAGGCCACCGCCAGGGCGACCAGCACGCGCCGGAACGTGAAGGCCAGCATGGGCTCAGGCTCCCTTTCGGCGAGGCGGACCGGATCGGCTCCCGCCGTCGGAACCGGGGCGGATCGCGGGTCCCCTCTCCCGTGCGGGAGAGGGACAGGGTGAGGGGTGCGACCTCTCCGGGAAGACCTGATCCCTCACCCCAACCCTCTCCCGCACGGGAGAGGGAGCCGGTCGCGCCACGACCACCATCCTCACTTCCACGACGCCGCGTAGAAGCGCGGCACCTCGTCGGGCTGGGCGGTGAAGTTCAGGTCCGACGTGAAGGCGTAGTTGGTCGAGTAGGAGAACATCGGCAGGGCATAGGCCTCTCCGGCGATCCGCTGCAGCGCCTTGGCGTAGGCGGCCTTGCGGGTCTCCGGATCGGTGGAGCCGTCGCCCTTCTGGAGATCGGCGATCACCTGCGGATCCTTGGTCAGATCCTCCTCGCCGCCGCGGAAATACACCCCGTCGAAGGCCGAGACGTCGTTGACCGAGAACGACCCCCAGGTCTGGTAGCCGATCGAGGTCTTGCCGGCCCGCAGCGCGTCGCGGAAGGCGGCGTAGCGCAGGTAGTTGAGCCGCGCCTTGATGCCGACGGCGCCGAGATAGCCGATCACCGCCTCGGCGTAGTCGCGCTCGCGATAGGCGGCGAGGTCGATCTCGAACCCGTTCGGGTAGCCGGCGTCCTTGAGCAGCGCCTTGGCCTTGGCGGGATCGTAGGCGTAGCGCGGCACGCCCTGGTCGGTGCAGCCGAACTGGTCGACGAAGCACAGCGCGTTCATCACCCGCGAGGCGCCGCGCACGAGGTTGTCGACCATCGCCTTGCGGTCGATGGCGTAGGAAATCGCCTGCCGGACGCGCACGTCCTTGAGCGGCGAGTTCTCCTTGGCGCGGCCCAGCGTGTCGAATTGCAGGAAGCCGACCCGCATCGTCTCGGAGTTGAGGACCGTGATGTTGGGCGCGGCGCGCAGCTGCTCGGCCTGGTCGCTCGGCACCCGCCAGATCCAGTCGACGCCGCCGGTCATCAGCTCGGCCATCCGGCTCTCGCCGTCCGGGATGACGCGGAACTGCAGCTTGCCGATCTTCGGCTTACCCAGCGGACTGCCGGCCCAGTACTTGTCGAACCGCTCCATGGAGACGCCGCGGCCGCTGTCGACCTTGGTGATCCGGTACGGGCCGCTGCCGACCGGCGCCTTGGCGAAGCCGTCGAGACCGACCTTCTTGAAGTAATTGGCCGGGAAGATCGGGGTCGGGCCGGCGAGGTATTCCAGCGCCGCCGGGAACGGCGCCTTGAGGTGGATGCGGACATTATGCGGGCCCGTGACCTCCACCGACTTCATCCAGTCGACGTTCTGGCGGGTGACCGTGCGCGCCTCGGGCGTCAGCACGTAGTTGAACGTGAAGGCCACGTCCTCCGGCCCGAGCGGGTCGCCGTTGTGGAAGACCACGCCCTCGCGGATCGTGAGATCCAGGGTCGTGTCGTCCGCCCAGGTCCAGGCGGTCGCCAGCATCGGCTTGTAGGTGCCGTCCTTCTGGTCGCGGTACAGCAGGGTGTCCCAGCAGTTCCGGGCCAGGATCACGCCCTCGCGGGCGCTGTTGTGATACGGGCTGACATTCTCCGGCTCGCTGTCAGAGGCGTAGACCAGGGTGTCGTCGGCCTTCCCGGCCAGTGCCGGATGCGCGGCGATCAGGGTCGCGAACGAGGCGGCGAGGGTCGCGGCCCGGGTGAGAATCCGTAGCGGCATGCGGTCTCCGACGGCGCGGCGGACAGGTCCGGCGGATCGATCCGCGGCTGCCGCGTTTTTCACCCTGCCATGGTGTTGTGCATCTGGGATCGCAACAAGTAGAATTTGGCGAGTGCTGCGTTGCCGTATTGGCAATGTGCATGGCAGCATACAGCGTATCGGGCACGATAATGCAGACGACGGGCCTGCGCTACTTCCTGGCCGTGGCCCGCACCGGCTCGATTGCTGCGGCCTCGGCCCAGCTCAACGTGGCGGCCTCGGCGATCAGCCGGCAGATCGCCAACCTGGAGGCCGAGCTCGACTGCGTGCTGTTCGAGCGGCGCCCGCGCGGCATGGTGCCGAGCCCGGCCGGGGAGCTGCTGGCGCAGCACGCCCATCAGGTGCTGATCCGCTCCGAGCAGGTGGTCACCGAGATCCGGGAGCTGGAAGGGCTCGCCCGCGGGCTGATCCGGGTCGCCTGCTCCGAGGGCTTCTCCCTCGACATCGTGCCGAACGCGATCGCGGCCTTCCACGCGGCCCATCCCGGCATCCGCTTCGAGGTCACGGTCCAGCCCCCGGCCCAGGTCACCCAGACGGTGGCAGTGGGGGATGCCGATCTCGGGATCACCTTCGCGCTGACACCCACCGCGCAGGTCGAGGTGCTCTACGACGGGCAGGTCGACATGCTGGCGCTGGCCGCGCCCGACCATCCCCTCGCGCGGGCGCCCGCCCTGCGCCTCGCCGACCTGCTGGACTATCCCGTCGCCCTGCCGACCCGGGACACGACCCTGCGGCAGGTCTTCGACGCCGCCTGCGCGCACGAGGGCATCGCGGTGGAGCCGGTGCTGACCTCCAACAATCTCTCGGCGCTGCTGCCCTTCGTGCGGCGCTCCCGCGGCATCGCCCTGATGTCGGCGCTGTCGGTGCAGACGCCCCTGCGGCTCAACGAGCTTGTCAGCCTGCCGATCCAGTCCCGGACGAGCCTCGCCCGGGGCGTGAAGATCCAGGCGATGCGCGACCGGCGGCTGCCGAAGGCGGTGCGGGCATTCCTGCGCCAGCTGCTCGACGCGCTGCCGCCGCCGCGATCGCCGTGACCCTCGGCGCGCTCGGCCCGCGACCGCTCAGGCGCCGCCCCGGTCAGCCGCGAGCCGACAGCTGTGGTCCATGACGTCCTCGGCGCTGGCACTCGGCGCCCGGTAGGCCAGCAGGATGTAGCCCGGCTCGGGATCGCCCGGGGGCGTGGCGAGCGCCGCGAAGCTCGTCCGGTGCAGGTCCGGCCGGGCGCCCGGCAGGGTGTGCAGGGCCGCGAACGGGTTGGACTGCGCGGCCTCCGCCTCCGGCACGCGCAGGGCGTAGTAGCGGTCGCCGGCCAGTGGCACCGGGAAGCGGCTCCAGGTGTGGCGCACCTGCCGGCCGTGCGCCCGGACCGCCTTGAGCACGCTCGGCTTCAGGCAGTCGAGATGGATGTGCAGCTGGTCCTGGCTGCGGCCCCGGGCCGAGTTGACCGCCAGCCCGACCTCCGCGGGGGACAGCTTCCCTTTCAGCACGTCCGACACGAGCGGCCGCGCCGCCAGGGCCGCCCGCCAGTAGGCGGCGCCCCGCGGCCCGCGCAGGACCGGTGCCTCCAGGCCCGCCACGGTGTCGGTGGGCATGACGACGCTGTGGGTCGGCTCGCCGGGGGCGCGCAGCACCGCCGAGCCCGGACGATCCGCGTCGCCCAGGTCGACCGAGAGGCACGGGAAGGTCCGGTTGGCGAGCCGCTTGGCGAGCACGCAGGTCTTCAGCGCCGCCCACAGGACGTCGCGGCTCGGATCGGGGGCGGCCGCGGCCGGGACCGCGGCCATCGCGGAGAGCGCCACGAGGAGGGCGGCGAACGGCGCGCGGCGCATGAGGGCTCCCCGATCGGGCCGGCGCGGCGCGTCGGCTTGGCCGTCCCGCAATAGCCGATCCGGGGTCCTGCCGGCAAAGGATCCGGAGACGCTGACGCCGCACCGGAAAACCCGCTATGCCGGCCGCTCCGCCGCCCCGGAGGCCCGCGATGACGCCATGCCCGCGATGACGACCGCGCTCACCCCCGACATCGCCGCGCGCTTCGCCGCGGTCGCCCTGGGCCACGTCGCCCGCGAATATCCGAACAAGCCCGGGCACGTCCTGGCCGGTCCGGCGGATGCCCGCACCCCCGCGGCCCTGCACCCGGCCTTCCACGGCAGCTACGACTGGCATTCCTGCGTCCACGGCACCTGGCTGCTGGCGCGCGTGCTGCGCCTGTACCCGGACGGCCCCCAGGCCCCGGCGATCCGCGCCCGGCTCGACGCGCAGCTGACCCCCGAGACGGTGGCGGGGGAATGCGCCTACTTCGCCGCCCCGACCGCCCGGGGCTTCGAGCGGCCCTACGGCTGGGGCTGGCTCCTGAAGCTCGCCGACGAAATTTCCGGGCTCCCCGAGCCCCGGTGGTTCCAGGCCCTGGCGCCCCTGGCCGGGATGATCCCGCAGCGTTTCGGGGACTTCCTGGCGGTCGCCGTCTATCCGGTACGGGGTCGGGACCCATTTTAAACCCGCCTTCGCGCTGCGCCTGGCGGCCGATTACGCGGAGGGCGCGGGGGATGCCGGGCTGACCGCCCTGCTGCGCGACACCGCCGAGCGCTGGTACGGGGCGGACACGGACTGCCCGGCCTGGGGCGAGCCCGGCGGCGACGACTTCCTGTCCTCCGCGCTGATCGAGGCCGAATGCATGCGCCGGCTGCTGCCCCCCGCGCGTTTCGCGCCCTGGTTCGACCGGTTCCTGCCCGATCTCCCGGCGTCCCGGCCCGCGACCCTGTTCCGCCCGGCCCGCGTGACCGACCGCTCGGACGGCAAGATCGCGCATCTCGACGGGCTGAACCTCAGCCGCGCATGGTGCTTCCGCGCGCTGGCCGCGGCCCTCGATGCGGACGATCCCCGCCGGCCGCTCCTGGGCGCGGCCGCGGAGGATCACCTCGCGGCGGGGCTCCCGCACGTCACCGGCGACTACATGGGCGAGCACTGGCTCGCGACCTTCGCGGTTCTGGCCTTGGAGGCGGGGCCGGACGGCGACCCGGGCGGCGGTCCGGATGATCTTCTAAGAGAAACTTGAGAACTCTTCGCCCCGGGCCGGGCTGGGGAAGGGGACCGACAATAAAAAAAGACCGCCCTCAAGAGAACGGTCCGAAAGTCTAGGGAGGAAACGCCCGAGCGGGGCGGCCGGACAATGCGGTCGGCACCGTCTGGCCCGGCATCAACTCGACACAGGTGGTCTTGTTCCTGGATCCGAAACGCCGCGTCGCAACGGCAATGCGCCCGTCACCGGAGCGATTCCGACCGGCCGGCGCAGATCTCCGGGGCCAAACTCGGCGCGGTAGGTCCGCTCCAGCGTCATCAGGTTCCGCAGGGGCGCTTCGGCGAGGTCGAGGAGCCGCGCATCGCGCCAGCGCAGCTTGCGGCCGAGGTGGCGACGGAACCAGCGCCCGCGCTCCTCCTCGACGAGCAGGATCAGCTTGCCGGTCCAGGTCCGGCGGAACCAGAAGCGTCCGGTCAGCGGCATGGCGGTCTCGCGCCCCGATTGTCGAGGCGAATACAATACATCCAGTCCGGTGTGGCCCAAAATGCTTAGGTTAGAACGCGGACGAATTCGGGCGAAGGCGGTTAAGGATCGCGCGCCCCGTCAGCGCCGCCCGGCTGCGGCGCCGGGGCGGCCGGCTGCCCGCCGCGCTTCGCCGTCTCGTAGAGGACCTGGGCGAGCTGCTCGGCGGAGTAGGGCTTGCGCACGAGGGTGAAGCCGTGGGCGTCGTCCGTGGCCAGGATGTGGCTGTAGCCCGAGGTCAGCACCACCGGCAGGTCGGGACGGTCGGCCTGGAGCTGCCGGGCGAGGGCGAAGCCGCCCATCCCCGGCATAACCACGTCGGAGAAGACCACGTCGAAGCGGTCGGGCGTCCGCCCGAGTTCGCCCAGCGCCTCCTCGGCGGATTTCGCCCAGACCGGGGCATGGCCCAGATCCTCCAGGATCTGGGTGCAGAACCGGCCGACCCCGAGATTGTCCTCCACGACGAGGATGCACAGGCCCCGCCGCGGTTCCGCCGCCCGGCGGCGGTCGCGGTCGGCCTCGGCGACCTCTGCGGGCGCCTCGACCTGGGGCAGGTAGAGCGAGAAGGTCGTGCCGCGCCCGAGCGTGCTCGCCACGTCGATGTCGCCGCCCGACTGCTGGCGAAGCCGATGACCGGCGAGC
>NZ_BACT01000470.1:0-1371 GCF_000333255.1 Methylobacterium sp. B1
GCACGGCGAGCGCCGCGTCGTCGTCGAGCGCCTGACGGCGACGCCTGCGGAGCCAGCGCCCGTCGAGAAGCCGCGGCGCCGCTTTGCCGACAAGGCCGGACAGGAACGGCCTGCCTGAATAGAGAAGTAATTTCTCTTTTGCGCGGGTGCGACGAACGTTTTCTTCCTATAAGCTCCGTCGACGACCGCGGAGTCCGATCCTGTGAGCCTCGAATCCTCTTCCCAGGCAGCCCCGACGCCGGCGCTTCCCGAGCGGGGCGGCCGGTCGGATACGGCCGCCTCGGTCCTGCCCGGCATCGGCCTGTGCGCGGCGATCACCGCGGTGGCGATGGCCGCGCAGGCGCTGGAGGAGCGGGTCGCCGGCCATCCCTATATCGAGGCCCTGGTCCTGGCGATCCTGGTCGGCATCGCGGTGCGCACCGCCTGGACGCCCCCGGCCCGGTTCCGAACCGGCATCGCCTTCTCGGCCAAGCAGCTCCTCGAAGTCGCCGTCGTGCTGCTCGGCGCCTCCCTGAGCCTCGGGGCGATCCTCGCCTCCGGCCCGGCGCTGCTGGCCGGCATCGTCGGGACCGTGGTCCTCGGCATCGCCGCCAGCGTGGCGATCTGCCGGGTGCTGGGCCTGCCGGCCCGGATGGCGATCCTCGTCGCCTGCGGCAACGCCATCTGCGGCAACTCGGCCATCGCCGCGGTGGCGCCGGTGATCGGAGCGGAGCCGAAGGACATCGCCGCCGCCATCGCCTTCACGGCGGTGCTCGGGGTGCTGATGGTGCTCGGCCTGCCGCTGTTCGTGCCGCTCGCCGGCATGACCGACAACCAGTACGGCGTGCTGGCGGGGCTCACCGTCTACGCGGTGCCGCAGGTGCTGGCCGCGACCGTGCCGGTGAGCCTGCTGTCGACCCAGGTCGGAACCCTGGTGAAGCTCGTCCGCGTGCTGATGCTCGGCCCGGTCGTGGTGGCGTTCTCGCTGATCGCGCCCCGGCTGCCGCAGGCGGCGGGGGCGCCGGGCGCGCCGGCCCGTCCCGGCCTCACCAAGCTCGTGCCCTGGTTCATTGTCGGCTTCCTGGCCCTGGCCACCCTGCGCTCCCTGGGCCTCGTCCCGGATGCCGCGGTGAAGCCGCTGACCCAGCTCGCCGGCGTGCTCACGGTCCTGTCCATGGCCGCCCTGGGGCTCGGGGTCGACGTGCGGGTTCTCGCCCGGGTCGGCGGNCGGGTCACCCTCGCGGGTCATCGCCTCCCTCGCCGTCCTGATCGTCCTCAGCCTCACGCTGATCCGCGTCCCTCGGGATCGGCTGGACGCCGCGCCGTCCTGCGCTCTCGGCGGATGTGGCGCGTTATTCCCCGGGCCTGTGCGCTCCCGGGGCCTGTACCCGG
>NZ_BACT01000469.1:0-11682 GCF_000333255.1 Methylobacterium sp. B1
TCATCCGCAGTCATCTGCCGGAGACGGCCGGCGCCGAGGAGGATCCGGACGCGGCCGCCTCGACCCTGGCGGTGGTCGGCCGGTTGCTGCGGGAGCATGGCCGGCTGCTGGGCCTGACCTTCCTGGTCATCGCCGCCTCCACCGTGTCGAACGCGGTCGGCACCAACATGCCGGTCTTCGCCGGCGCGACGCTCGGCTTGAGCGAGACGGCCGCCACGGCGGTGCCGATCGCGCTCGGGCTCGCCTCCGTGATCTTCCCGCTGCTCGGCGGCTGGCTCGCCGACCGGGTCGGCCGGCGGCCGGTGATGATCTGGCCGCGTGCGCTGATCCTGATCCTGGCGGTTCCGGCCTTCGCTGATTCAAGCCGGTGATTCAGCAACGCCTGGAAGATGTCGCGACAGCTCTCGGCGGTGGGCACGATCCGCCCCTGATCGTCGAAGGTGATGTTGAGGCTCATGTTCTTGCACTCTGCCTGGAGGCGAGCCATGAACGTCACGTCCTTGTAGTGACCCTTCGTCTGGATCGCGATGGCCCGGCGAAGCTGGATCTTGTTGGATCCGACGAACTCGTCGAGCGGGCCGAGATCCGAGAAGAGCGCGAGGAACTTGTCCTCCTGCTTCAGGGTCGTGAATGCCTGCTCGTGCCCCGCCTTGTAGACCAGCACCGACTCGAAATTCGGCTTGCTCTTGATGAAAATGCGCTCGCCGAACACGAAGAAATCGAAGATCGGGCGGATCGTGAAGACGGGCGCCTCCTCGATGTCCAGCTCATTGTCGGAAAAGACCGCGCGGATGACACCGGCCGTCTTCCGCGTCGACCAGCTCGTGTCGGTCTTGCTCACGGCGAGCATGGCCTTGTCGTCATGGACGAACTTGATGACGCAGAACCTGCTGTTGCCCAGGTCCTTGGCGTTGCGGGCCTTCCGTCCAGGTGTCTCGTTCACCACCTCGGCGGCGATGAGGTGCACGTAGGTCTCGTCGGTCTGGATCGTGAGGGCGCTGCCCTCGTTGTTCTGCTCCAGCACGTCGTACTCGATGACCTCGGTGATCGCGCCCAGCGCGCCGCCGACCGCTTCCTTGAGCCTGCCCGCCAGCTCCTCGGTGATCCCGACCCAACGGCCGTTGAACCTCGGCTTGCCGTCCTTGCCGGACGAGGTCCTGAACACCCACACCGTCACGTCCGCCCCGGCCAGATCGAAAGCCTTCAGGTCCGGAAGCGTGGTCATCGACTGGCATCCCCCTCTTCGCCCCGAACGACCATAACGTCCTGCAGGTGCCCCTGAAGATAGGTACGGTCAGGCTCGATATCGACCTTCGACAGCATCCGACCGACGAAAATCCCGCTTCCCGCAGGATAGGCGTACTTCACCTCGAACAGCTTCCAGCCGAACGCCGCGAGGACGGGATTGAGCACGATCTGGCCGGACCTGTACGTGATCCAGAAGATCCAGAGTAGGAAGACCGCGAACCCGATGAGCTTTGTGCCTTGTTCGAAGTCCAGGCTGATGAACGAGACGACGTACGGGATCACGTAATTGATCAAGTCCGCGGGTATGTGCTTGCTCTCCGTCACCTTCACGCGTTGCGGGGTACGCACGATACGAAGCGCGACGAAGGTGACGGCCATGCCCACGAGGCAGATAGCGAATGCGGCGAGGGACCACGACGGGTTCTTGAGCGGGCTGGTGCAGGAGAGGGTGACCATCGACCCGACCGGGCAGAGACCCCGCTTCACAGCCTCCAGGTCGAGGTCCTGCGCGAGCAGGATCAGGCTCAGGGGCAAGTAGGAGCCCAGATAGATGGCCGCCGCGATAAGGGTCCTGGGCTGCATGGCTACGGGGTTCCGATCACATACGCCTGCCGGAAGCCTTCTCGAAAGCCCATGCCGTTGAAGCGCCACGGGATCATGATGGCGGGACCGTGTCGAGGGCAGCCGGCCGGGCCGGCTTCTTGCGTGAACCCAGAAGCGGACGTCCGGGCGCTCGACCGACACGACCCTTGGCAGGTTCGTTCCTGTTATGTTCCTATGTGGGAATACCGTACCCACAAAACGAGGGGATGCGCAGCTCGCACGGGCGGCCGCCTCGGCCGCCCCGGACCAGTCCATCAGATGAAGTAACGGTAGTCGCCGGGCACCTCCAGTCCCTGCGGGACGTGCTTGAGGATGCGCCCGACCTGGCGGGCGGCCTTGAGCGTGATCGGCGTCGAGCCGTCGAACTGGGTCGAGTTCCAGTTCATCTTGGTCAGGGCCAGGGTCTCGGCGGCGAGCTCGTGGTTGGTCGAGTCCTGCTGGTATGGCCGCAGCAGGAGGGGCTTCGGAACGCGCTGGCCGGGGTAGGTCTTGAAGAACGGCACGCTCCCGCGCGTGTAGAGCATTGTCTCCCGCCCGAACTCCAGCACGCTTCCGCGGAGCGGCGGGTAGTCGCCCTCGCGCATGAGCATGAGCGGCGACCCTTCCTGGATCCAGACGAAGTCCCGGGCATCGACCTGGGCCTCCTCCAGAGCTGCCTCGAACCCGGCAACCTCGCCAGGGTTGAAGCGCGACGTCTTGTAGAGGACGAGCCGGGCCGGGTAGTGCCGGTGGTGCATCCGGTAGGCGTCGAGCGCGCGGCGCAGCAGGTCGTAGGCGTCTTCCCTGGTTAGGTACGGGTGGCGTTCGTTGCGCTCGGTGCGGGCCCGCCCGCCCTTGAGGATGAGGCCGCGCCCGCGCTCATCGAACATCTGGGCGGAGCTCGTCAGAAGGTTCTGGCCGGTCTCGTCGCGGTAGAAGCTGATGCCGCAGTAGCTGGTCTTGAGGCCGCCCTCGGGGGTGTGCAGCCGCCAGGGGACACGGCCGGCCTTGTAGAAGAGGGCGTTGAACAGGTTCCACGCCCTGGTCGCCGGGTCCTGCGTGCGCCGCGGCCTGCCATTGAGCTTGCGGCTGATCTTCAGGCTGTCGTCCCAGGTGGTGGGCCACACGATCTGGCTCGGGCACCGGTGGTGCAGCGTGCGCGCTTTCAGGAGGTCGCGGAAGTCCAGTGGCTGGCCGGCGGGCACGTGATCCGGCAACGGCTCGTCCTCGGCGTCGGCCGTGACGCTGTCGTTGACGACACGCTCGATCAGCTCGGTGGGCAAGGCGAACATCACCACGTCCGGGCGCGCGGAGCTCTCGTGGACCGCGAGGGCGTGGTTCGCGAACAGGTCGACCGCGGCACGCACCGCGGCGTCGTTGTCCTTCTCCCGGAGGATGCGCTCGATGTCGCGGCGCGGAAGCACTGCGGTGCCCCCGGTCTCGACCTCGAACGAGCACCGGAACGGGTTCGCGTTGCCCAGGCCCGGGAAGGGCGGACGCAGGTTCGCGAGCCGCCCCTGCGGCGCCGGAATGCCGGTGCGGCAGCGTTCCACGAACCGCTCGAAGCCCTCGACCGTGTCCTTGGTGCCGATCACCGCCAGTCGGACCTTGTCCCCCGTACCGGGCTGCAGCGGACCGTGCTCCATCAGGCCGAGGCGTGGGTCGATGGCCCGCCCGCCGTTCCCGAATTCCAGCAAGGGCTCGTCGAGGACGTCGAGGGGGAAGTTCATAGGGTGAGCTCCTCCTGCCCCGAACTCTTCGATTCCGGGTCGCGCGTCCGCCATTGCCGCTCGGGTACGGCGCGAGGGGATCTCAGGGCTTCGACCGGAACGAACCGGATCGCGCCAGGGCCAGGACCTGCGGCGTCGAAGAGGTCGTCGCGGGGCTTGGCGTCGGGCGCGCAGAGGAAGTGGCGCCACATCACGAACTGCCCGATGATGGCCGAGTTCTTCTCCAGCTGCTTCTTTTTGGCGAGGCGGTCGGCCCCGAAGCGGTCCGGTTTCGTGCCGTCGCGCGTGAAGACGTAGGTCGGCGTGACTGAAAGGTACCAACTGTCCCCCATCCGCCAGAACCGCGGGACGAAGGCGTGGTGGCGGACGAAGTGGATCCGCGTCTCGTCCTTCCTGTCCTTGTAGACGCTGACCACGTCCGCGGACGTGCCCTGCTTGAGGCTACGGTACGAGTAGGTGACGGCAACACCCTCCGGGGCGGACGGGAAGTAGTAGGCGCCCTGGTCCTTTTCGTACCAGAGGCTGCCGTCGAGTTGCGTGCGGAGCGCCCGACCCAGGAGCTCGATGAAGCGATGCTCGTCGACCTCGTCGTCGGGGAAGGCGACGGTCTCGATGGGCTCCTCCTCGACCGTGTCCGCGTCGACGATGTGCCTCAGCGCGGAGGCACGCGGGTCACGGAAGGTGACCAGGGTGTTGTTCCGCAGCACCCACTCGTCGGGCGGGCCAGGGTCATGCCGGAGCAGTTCCGCCCGGGCTTCCCGGCCGCCGCGGAACGGGGACGCGGCGGTGAAGACGGTGGTGGGTAGCTCGATCCGGATCAGGTTGAGGTGCACCGGCTCGCCGCCGCGGAGGGGCGGCATCCAGACACCGAACCTGTCGGTGTCGACGGCCAGAGCCGCGAGCGCATCCGCCGCCGACCGGTCGAAGGCGTCCGCCTGCTTGTTGATGGTGAGACGGCGCCCGTCGGGCGGGCCGGCGTCCCGCACGCTCTTCCAGTAGAAGCTCTCGTCGTCGAGCCGGACCAGCACGACGATGACCGGAAGCGACCAGCCCCGCCAATAGGCGACGTCCTCCGGCTCGCACAGGTACTCCAGGCTGGAGGCGGTTTCGCGCGTGTAGGCGCCGCCCTGGGTCGTCTTCACCTGGACGGCGATGCACCTTCCCGTGGCGGCCTTCGTGACCGGGTCCCGGATCTCGATGGTGCCGTCGATGCCGGCCTCCATGCTGTCCGAAGGGTTGAAGGCGAAGCCCATCGCGTGGATGCGCGCCTTGACCAGGGCCTCGCCTTGACGGCCGGTGACCTGATTGTCGCTGTACGTCTTCGCCAACCGCGGCCTCCTCCGAACACCAAGGTCCGTGCGGTTCCGCCCGGAGCATGTGCCCAGGCCATCGAGTCATGCCGGGCGGGCCCGTTTTGTTCCTCAAGCTTGCGTCGTCGGGCACGTCCGGGTGTGCCGGCGGCCAGGCTTTCGCCGGGCGGGTGATCCTGTCTGGCAGCGGCGCAGGTCGCGAGCGGCCGCCCCAGCCTCCGTGCAAGGTCAAAATCGCGCCCGCCGCCGGGCGTTGGTCCGGGCCCGGTGATTGGCCGGATGGCCGCCGTGCCGGTGGCCGTGGGACCACGGGGGGGACGGATTGAGGAAGGTCTACATCATCGACTCAGCTACCCGGAGGATCACTTCCGCGACACCGCCGACGGGCTCATCACGCAGCAGATCCTGAAGGCCCTCGGCATCAGGGCCAACCTGCGCCTCGCCCTCGACCGCCGACACTTCGAGAAGGCCGTTGCGCGGGCCACGAAGGCCCGGTGTGACGTGCTGCACGTCTCCACGCACGGATACGACGAGGGGATCGCGTTGTGCAACGACGTCAGGGGCGGCACATTGCCGGAGGGTTACGAGTGGGATGAGTTCGTCGACCTGTTCCAGGGCCCCCATGACGCGCCGAAGGCCCTCGTGATGTCCGCGTGCAACGGCGCGGCGAAAGGATTGGCCACCGCCTTCTCGAAGGTCCCCAAGCGCCCGGGGATCATTTTCGGCTCGACGGACGAGCGCCCGCCTGCCGATTATGTGGCCGCCTGGACGCTGCTCTACAGGCGGTTCAGGCGCTCGGGGATCACCCGGCCCGCCGCCCAGCGGGCCTTGGGCGACATCTGCGCGGTCGTGCGCGGCACGCTTCGATACCTGCGCTGGGACGACGACCGCGAGCGTTACCTTCGGTTCCCGGGGACCGGAGCGCAGTTCGACGTGATGGAACGGGAATGAGCCTCAGCTCGGAGTGCACCCCCGCACCAACTATCATGCTTGAACTCAGGTAGGCTGACCGCCTGCACGCTTACGTATGCATCGGTTCGGGAGGCTCACGGTTTCGCTGGCTTGCCTACGATGGATGACCGCTATGGTCTCAGGCATCCGCGGAACGCGAAGATGCGCTTTAGCGGCACAATAAGAAACCTGATCACTCGCCCGCTCGGTCTCGCGCCTGAGCAGGCGAAATCCCGGCCGCGCCCATAGTGATCTCGAATGCCAGTCCAGGGCTCGGGGTCAATTTGAAACCCAATTGGCTGAGCGCCGATCCACAAGCCGCAGCGCCGGCTTGAGCCGCCTTCGTTGCCGTTTCTAGGCTTTCCCGGTGCTGGGCAGTCAGCCGGCCTTCGAGTTTCGCCTGTTGAAGGATGACGTCTGTCTGATGCTTCAGGATGTCCCCGTAATGTGCGCGGCATACAGGGGCGTCGAACTCCTTCATGACCTGAACCGCTCCGAGCGTGGCCAACGCGATGCCTCCAATGAACAGGGGCATGTAGGCTACGAAACGGAACTTGGTTGGGTTCTGGCGGAACGCACCGACAAACTCGATCCTGAAGTCGAGATCGCTCCGCCAGCCGTGAAGGAAATTGTTTCCCAGGGCGGCGGAAAGTAGATCGAGCCGCCTGACGCTCTCCTGCATAAATTCAGGAGACAGCATGAGAAAGTCGTCTTCGGAGTACGCTCTCAGGAAATTGAGATACTCCTGGGCTACCGCTGTAGCGCGCGGCGATCCGAGGGGGCCGTCTCCGTCATGCCAGCGTAAGAAGGCCGCTGTCGACACGATGTAGGAGCGGACGGTTGCCAGGCTGTGCAGGGCGTACACGGAGCTGCCCAAACTGGGCGCAGCCCCGCCCTGATCAAGTGAGAGCTCGATGCCAAGCCGACCGTCCTCGGGCACTCGGAACGCACGTTCCAAGCCGTCGTCCAATCCAGCCATGACTGCTCTCCCCCGGATCCGACGGATCTAGAGCCTTGCAGCGCACGCAGCAAACAGTTTGCCGAGGAGCGATTAGGGCTGGTCCCCCTCGACGGCCGAGCTTAGGGCCGAGCCGATGGGCTTGGCGCACCGGCGCGTCGCTTCCGCCGAAGCTGACCGACAGCGCTTCGCGTGGCCAAGGCAGGCAAACCAGATCAAGAAAGGTAGAGGGACAGGCTACCATCTACCTCCGACCGATAGGGTAGCGAGCGCGCCGCGCCTCACGCAGCGTCCTCAGCATTTACGTCTTGCCGGTAGTCGGGAGAAAGAGGGATGACGCAATACATTCCGTCGGCCGTGCGAAACAGGCCATACTTCTCGCCCTCGATGCGTTGGTCGAGTTTATGGCCAAGAGCCTTCGTATTTAATTTCTGAAATGCCAGCGAGGCGAAGTCTCTCGTGCGCTGGGGTATTTCGAGAAGCAACTCGTCTAGACTCATGGGGCGACCGACGAGAAGGATGCGCCCGGCAAAGTCGTCGACGATCCTGTCCCATAAGGCCGCCCCGGTCTTCCTTGCAAAATTCATAGTAGAGGCTTCGGCCGATCTAACCGTTTCGGGGACGGCCGGAGCTGGGAGTGGCTTAGCCTCGCGAATCCTAGCCCCTCAGAGACGGCGCGAAATCAGGCCTTCTTCCGACCAGGGCGGAGGGGGGCAGGCACCTCATCATCCGCTTGAGGAATGGCGAAGAGTTCCGCCACATCACAACCCAGCGCCCTCGCCAAGCGCTCCAGCACCTCGACCGTCGGGTTGAAGCTGCCGCGCTCGATCCCGCTCACGTAAGTGCGGTCCACGCCCGCATCGACGGCCAGAGCCTCCTGGCTGATGCCCCGCGCCACCCGCAGCCGCCGCAGGTGCCACGCCACGCGCGCACGTCCATCCATGGCCACGACTGCGCCAGCTTGGCAGCAAATAAACCATAGATTATATTCGATATAATTGCAGGGCAGGCGCTTTCGCGGCTGAGTTCAGGATGTCCGTCCATTCCGACGAAGGCCGTGAGCCGTGGTCGCTTGACGATTAAGACCCTGATGCAGCTGGCCAGGCCGAATGCCGTCTTCGACTAAACTTCCTCGTCCGCACGCGAATGAGAAGCCGACAGCAGCAGACGAGGTAATCATGGTGGCGGATCAGAGTTGGCGGGGCATGCTCAAGGGTCTCCACGCCGATGGCTGGCGGGGCTACGCCTTCGTCGCCTTCCTCATCGCCTGCATCGGCATCTTCCTCCTGGTCCCACGCCAGAACGCTCGCGATGCGCTCCTTGCCATCACCCCGGGTCAGATGCCGGCCTGCGACAGCCCGCCCACGCGCCACATGCTCGCCCAAGCCGTCAGCGGCTCACCCGCCGCGCGCACCCAAGGCCTCGTGCTGCAGAAAGTCGGCAGTCTGCGCGACGCCTTCCCGGGTGTCGCCGAGTACGGCGGCCGGCGGACCTGCCTGGGTGAGGTCTACACCAACGCCGGGCATGTGGCTGTCACCGCCATCCTGACCTGGACGACGCCCGAGCGCGACGAGGTCCACCTGAACGTCCTCTGGCCAATCTGAGCACCGATCGCGTCCTCGGTGCGACCGCCTACGGCACGCGCTAGAGCGGGTCCCGATCAGCTTGAAGCATAAGCATCATCCTCGTAGCCGGCCGCGGTGAAGTAGTTGCGGCACTCCTCGGGCGAGAAGCGCGTGAAGGCTTTGTGGATCGTCTCCCAGAGATCGCTGACCGTGCGGGCCGCCGCGCTGCGCAGGAGCGCTTTGAGCTTCGCGAAGGCCAGTTCAATCGGGTTGAACTCAGGCGAGTACGGTGGGAGGTACAGGAGCCGGGCCCCGGCTGCCTCGATCGCCTCGCGCACGCCCGCCACCTTGTGAGCGCCGAGGTTGTCCAGGACGAGCGTGTCGCCCGGCCTTAAGGTCGGGACCAGTGTCTCTGCCACGTAGGCGCGGAAGCGCTCGCCCGTCACAGGCCCGTCCAGCAGCGCAACCGCCTCGGGCCCGCTCGTCCTCAGCCCGGCGATGACCGTGGTGGTTTTCCAATGCCCGGCCGGCGCCGCAATCCGGCAGCGTGCGCCGCGTGGTGCCCAGCCGTAGCGGCGGACCATGCTGGTGGTCGCTGCCGTCTCGTCCAGGAACACGAGGCGCTCCGGATCGAGCTCGGGCTGGGCCTCAAACCACGCCTCACGCGCCGCTCTTACGTCGTCTCGCTCCTGCTCAGCTGCGTGCAGCGCCCTTTTTTGCGCGTGATCCGGTGCCGGGCGAAGAAGCGCGACAGAGAGCTGGTGGTGACCGCGACCCCGTGCGCCTGCTGAGCCTCGCGCAGCTCGCGCAGGAGGATCTGCGGGCGAGCCTCATAGGTCTGCCGGATGAGGTCGGCATGAGCCTCGATGTGGCGGGAGCGCTGGTCGCCGCCCAGCGGCTTGGGCGCGACGTGGCCCACGCGCCGCTTCTGCTGCGACCAGCGGCTGGCGCTGGCCCGGCTCACCCCGAAGCGCTCGGCGGCCTGCCGGCAGGTCGCCCCGGCTGAGACAGCGGATGCCACGCGCTGGCGAAGATCGACGGATAAGGTTGTCGGCATGGGCTCCTCCTTGCCCCATCAACCCCTAGCCGCCCAGCACAGCTTCCGATCGGACGAGCTCCGCTCTAGGCGGCGCCGCGTGTCCCGTGATCGCTACTCCCCGTCCGGTCGGACCGGCGCATTGACTGGAAGTTCGTGTTCTGACGCGGTCTCGGGACGTATCCTCTCATTCGTGGCGAGATCTTGATGCCGGAGGGCTCCGACCCGGTTGGCTCAGGGCCGATCTCAGGAGCTTCAGCATGGATTGGTTCGAGCGGATCACCGGCTTCCCGGAAGGATCCTACGCCCAGACGCAGGCAGCGCTGTCCGTGGTCGACGGCCGCCTGCACCGCCGTGGAGCGGGGTACAGCTACGGTGTCGGGATGCTGAGCCTCCCCTCGCTGGCCGAGCTACGGTTCAAGGCGTCGGTTGCGCGACCGTCCGGTCCATCGCGGCTCTCGATCGTGCAGGGCGATGTCCGCGCCCTGCACCGCGCCATCGAGAACCGCGGAGCGCTTTTCCAAGTGGCTTCCCAGTTCAATCTGCTGGAGATGGTCGGGCCCGATGTTGAACCCGAGGACGGCGTCAGTCGCTACGCGCACGACCTCACGCAGGGGCCGGCCTGCGCGATGGCGGCGGGCGCGGCCACGATCTACCGCAACTACCTCGTGCCGGTGGACGGTGTGATCGGCCAAAGCGCCGACCGGCAGCTCGACGGGCTCGCCGACCTCGGCCGTGCGCTGGCGACGCGCCTCGGGACGCACGTCTTTAATCTCTGGTCGATGCGCAACGGCTACGCCCTGTGCACGCGCGACGGATTGAGCGAGATCCACCAGCATCTGCAGGGTGCGGATGCGGCCACCCTGGATGCCCTACGTGGCCTCCTGCGGGTCGGGCTGCACGTCGACATCGAGGTTACGGATGGTCCGGCACCCGGTCCGCAGGTCTCACAAATCTTCTGCTCCGCCCTGCCGATCGCTTACGGCAAGCACCCGGCTGCAGCCTGGGCGCCGTTCGCGCGGCTGGTGCTGGAGGCGGCCTACGAAGCGACGCTGCTGGCTGGTGTCCTGAATGCGGCGCGGGGAGGCTCGAACCGGGTGCTGCTGACGCGGCTGGGCGGGGGCGCCTTCGGCAACGCCGATAACTGGATCGACGGTGCGCTGCTGCGGGCGGTTCGGCTGGTGAAGGAGCGAGACCTCGACGTCGTGATCGTTAGCTACGGGCCGCCCTCGCCGGCTTTGCGCAACTTCTTCCACGCTTCCGGCTTCAGTACCCTTCCATAAGCCACGCCGTCGTCCGCGCCGCACAGATAGAGGTCCAGATGAGGTGAGCCGTTATCAGCTCGCTGCCCGAAAGCCGACATTCGGCTTTGCGCCCACACCCGACATGCAATGCCCCTGACGGAGATCTCGGAAGCGGTCATTGGCGCCTGAACAGAGGTTCGACGGCGACGAGGCGCACGCAAACTTGCGCCGAATTGCAGCCTTGGTCCAATCGCAATCACGTCGGGCGCGTCGCTCAGAGACGCGAGACAATTCGATGAAGCGCTTCGCGCTCCCTGGCCGGCGTGAAGAGCGTTGCCCGCTCCGCACCGAACGCGTGTAGGTGTTCCAGAAAACGAGGCTCTTCTTCGGCCCGACGGAGCAGCGCAGCCAGGGCCGCATCGTCCCCGACCGGGAAATAGCCCGGATGCTCCGGGCCCAAGAGGCCCCGCGTCCCGGGGATGTCGGTGGCGAGGATCGGCAAGCCGGCGACGACCGCTTCCGACACCACGTTCGCGCCACCCTCCTGCTGAGAGCTGAGGACCATGACCCGGGCCCGCGTCAGCCAGCGCCGGACCAGGGAGCCGGGCTGGTCCCCGAGCCACCGGTAACGCGGGTTGTGCGCCATCTCTTCCCGAGCCCGATCGGCCCAGATCTGATCCCGCGCGCCGCCGAGGTGCACGATCCGGATCCGGGATTGAGCTGGCAGGCGTCGGGCCGCACGGGCCGCGCAGAGCGGATCCTTGACGGAGCGCAGATGCGCGACGACGAGAATCTCGAAAGCATCGTCCGAGATCGGCCAGCGATGCGCCCGCGCCGTCGCAGACTGGTAGACCACCGCGACTTTGCCGCGGTGACGCGCCGGAAGGGCGGCGGGCACACCATCGTGCAGGCCGATCAGGCAGTCCGCCAGATCGAGCGAGCGCAGGGTCGGCTCGGGGTCGGCCGCCAGGTAGTGATAGAGATCCGTGCCGGTCAGGGCGACGATGAGCGGCCTATCCGGATACCGCGTCTGAAGCGCGCAATCGACGCCGCGCGCG
>NZ_BACT01000468.1:0-36087 GCF_000333255.1 Methylobacterium sp. B1
GGGGCCTGACCATGGGGTTCCTCGCCCTCCTGCCGGCGCTGCTCGGCGCGCTCGGTCCGATCCTCCAGAAGGTGCTGCCCGACGAGGGCCAGCGCCTCCAGGTCCAGCTGGAGCTGCAGAAAGCCCTGATCGAGCAGCAGGACGATCTCGGCCGGGCCATGGCCGAGGTGATGAAGGCGGATGCGGGGTCCGAGAGCCCGCTCGCCCGCAATGCCCGGCCGATCACCGTGCTGTGGGCGTTGGCGATGATCACCTGGGTGGGCGTGGTGGCGCCGATGCTCGGCCTGCAGGTCGAGGTGGTGGCGGCGCTGAAGGGTGTGCCCGCGGAGCTGTGGTCGCTGCTGACCGTCGGGATCGGCGCCTACATGCTGGCCCGCTCGGTCGACAAGATCGTGCCGCAGGTGCTCGGGCCGAAGGGATGAGCCTCGCGGCCGCGGGCGCGCCCCGATGACGGACGAGACCCCGCCCCGGGCCCGGACGGCGCGGCCGGGCCGCGGCGAGCGAAGGACCGGACCCATGGCCGACCATCTGCCCGAATGGATCGGGCGCCTGATCGAGCGCGTCGAGGCCACCGGCCGTCAGATGGACGCGCTCGGGGGCAAGCTCGACCGGATGGACGAGAAGCTGGAGGGTGTGGCCTACCGGCGGGACATCGAGCACTTCGTGGCACGCGACGAGATCGAGCGGCGGATCGACAAGGCGGTGGACGGGGCGAAGGCGGAGGCCGCCAAGGGGCTGGCCGAGGTCGCCGGGCAGGTGCGGGATCTGCGCAAGATCGGCTGGGGGCTGGCCTCGGCGGCGCTGCTGGCCTTCGGGGGGATCGTGCTGGCGAAGATCGGGCTGGCGGGGCGGTGAGCCGGTTCGGTGACCGGAACCGCGCCGCCATCCCGCGCGAAGACCGGGTCTCGACATTCCCCCAGCGACACCACCACGAACCGCCCGGCTCCAGCCGCGGCGGTTTTTTCGTGTCCGGTTTCCAGACGCGGGACGCGCGAGCGACCGGCCCCACACGGCTCGATAATCGCCGCCGGCCATCTTGTCGCCGTGCCATGCTGGGTGTCGGCTCGGCTTACTCGCTGGTGAGATCAGGCGCCCCCCGGCTCCGTGAGAAGATCGGGTCGTAGCGAACCAGAGCGGATCAGCCTCGGGCCGCCCGCCAACCCGGTGCGCTCGCTTCGTCCTCTCTGTAAAGCTATACGCTCGCTCAGAAATTCGATCCCCTCGGCCGCCTTCCTGAGAGCCGGCGATGGGCTGCCTATCCAGCTGGTGCTGCCGTTCTCATAAAGCCGGCCCCACGCGCGTTGCCCGCCCGGCGCAAATATCACGTGAAGCTTATGGTCGAGGCAGTCGTGGACCTTGCAAACGTCAGCCAGCAAGTAGGTTTCGCCGTCCGCCTTGATTTTTCTGGAAGGCTGAGACGGTCCGTTCAATGTGCGGCTATAGGCCGTCACCCACTTCGGCACCGAAGGACTACTCTTCAGCATCGCGTTGTAGGCGCGCTTGTAGGCGGGCTGGTGCAGCAAATGGAACAGGTAGATTTCCTCAGCAGCGGCCGGGCCAACAGCGCCGGCGAGAGCGATGGCGGCGAGGGCTATGCGCATGGGGTAGGAACCCTTCCCGGAGGGACACTCGTTCTTGGCCATCGTGCTTTGGTATGTTCGGCCACTATAGCGCATCTAGGGTTATCAAAAAGGCCAGGATGCCATCAATTCCGCTAGCTGCACACCTTGACGTTGTCGAGCTGCTCCGCTCCATATGCCAGATGGGCGGGGCAGTTGTGCGCGAGCGAATGGGTATGGGAATTGGCGTTGCTCGACTAGCAGCTGGATCCTTGGGCGTGAATTTAGGCAGCGGTCTTAACCCCAGCCGAATGGCTCAGCTATATACTGATGATGAGCCGGACATTCGAGCAGTTGTTAAGGACTTGAGTCCAAGGCAATTAGCGAACGAGCTTATTGCTGCGAGTGTTATCAGCAAGCTATCTTTGCCAGCCCCACGTTCGTTTTTGGTTTTTGCCAAACCAGAGGACGCATTCGGATCGGCTCAGATATCTCACGCCAGCGGATTGAAGATATATTTCGGCAGCGAGTTGTCTTCGCATAAAGATTTCTACACTTTTTTCAATATGGATGCCGCGATGGCATTCAATGCGCTAATCAACTTCCCCGGGTGGGGAACTATGCTGGCCTTCGACGAATGGTTTGCGAACATCGATCGGCATCTAAAAAATTTCATGTATGACGGTGCGACCATCTATCTTTTCGATCACGATAGGGTTTTCACTGGTCCGGCATGGAAACCGTCTGATCTCGTTGCGAACGCAAATCATCAATGCCATCAACTGGTAACAGCCTTACATCAGGCTATGACAAATACTCATCGGAAGGCCGCCAAAGACCTAGCAGACGCCTTTTCGCAGCTTGCGCTAAAGATCGACATTGATGAGGCGCTTATTGAAAGCCATGCCAGCGAAATCGAAAATGGCATTCCTCAGGATCTACCTGCGGTCGAGCAGTTTCTGAAAGCGAGAGTTTCGAACATATCTACGCTCTCTGAACAGAGACTTGCAGCGGGAGGGCCCTTCTAATGTGCGCCCTAATTCTCCCAACAGCTCACACACTCAGGGCAACTTGGGTTCCGCTCCAGTTTTTTCCTGTTCTTGGCTCGCGCGATTGCGTCACTGTGGCCGTAATAGCTATTGACGCCGAAGGAAAGTGCACGGTTCGCAGATCAGAGAACCTAGAGAGATTGATCTGTTTTTTCGGTGCCGCAGGGCGCGAAATGATCAATTTCATCAATTTAGCCATCGACGCTGTTGGCGACGAGGCGAGACATAAAGGTCGTGCCATCTTCGAAGAGCCGGTGAATTTGGGCTCGTCATTCTTGTTCGGAGAGCAAAACTATGGATCCGGATTTGCTCTCGATGATATTGCCGCATCCTGGCTAAATAAGGTGTCGATGCTGCAATCGTCGATGTCACTAGCTGCTGATCAGGCCAAAGACATGCCTGGAGCTGCTGAGGCGATCGCTGCAACGCTGAATCCTGCACGCAAAGAAAAGAAAATCGTTCCAGCCGTCAAGGATGAACTCCGGTCAATAGCCCCGCAGCTGTCGATAAACTTTGAGAAGGAATTTCATTTTAACGATAGAAAGGCCCCGGTAAAACTTAATTACAGCGGCGAGCGCCTAGTCGCGGATTTCGACAGAGTTTCGCCGAAGAACATTGGCGGATCTCTCGAAAGAGTGAGGTCAAAACTCTGGGTCTTGGCCGAGCACAGGGATAGAACTAGGCACGAGGCCCCAAGGTACCACGAAATGCTTGTGGTCCCCACTACGAAGCAGGATGCGATTATAGATCAATCAGATATGCGTATAGTAAATGAAGCCTGCGATGATATCGAGCATGAGGCCGATCGCCGAGAAATAAGGTTTAGGAGATTTTCGTCGACCAGAGATTTGGCCGCGCACATATTTCGGATAGAGTCCGGGCAGCGGCCGGAATTGGTCCATTAATTCATATATGATAGCTGTACGGTGACATCGCGCCGTACAGCTACAATTTTTCACGCCGTACTTCCGGTCCCTCGCCATTCTCGCCGATGAAGATGACGCCGGCGGGCTTGTGAATGACACCTCCTTAGCGCTGGGACTCTACCCCGCCAGCTATGCCCAGCCTCTCGCCCGCCGTCGCCGCCTGGCGTGACCGAATCGAGCGCCTGTCCGAGCGCGCCTCGCCGTGCCGGTATCTCCTGCCGGCGAAATGGGTGGCCATACGGGCGAACACGCTGGTCTTCCTCGACCAGCACGGCGCCGAGGCGCACCGGCTCGGCTGGACCGCGCCGCAACTGTTCGGCGTCCATCCGGAGCACGGCTTCCTGCGCGTTGAGTATGCCGGCGCGTTGATGGTCAACGACAGCAAGGTCGTAAGCGTCGAGCCCGACCGGATCGTGTTCGACCGGTTCTCCGGCTACCGGACGACGCCCGGACAGACCTGAGATCCGCCGATCTGCGAATACGTGTGCCGCGCTCGCTGACGTTCAGCATCATCCTCGGCCGGGTGCTCTGATCTGCCGTCGGTGGAATCGGAACAGAGGGAAGCCTAGGATTGCTGAGGCGGCTTGAGGAGCGATTAGAATGCCAACTCTGAGTCGGCAGGAAGCTGCGGCTGAGATGGTCGACGGTGCAATCGGCGCGTGGTTGGCCGGAAAGCATGCCTGCGCAATTACCCTAGCGGGCGCGGCCGAAGGCGGCATGCCGAAGATCGAGGACTACCGCCCGGCTTTTGAGGTCGCCGTCGCCACTGTGATGAAGTTCGGTCGGTGTAACCGAAAAGAAGCTATCGCTGTCGTCAACACCGGACGTGATTGGCTTAAGCACTACGGCGCCGACAAGCCTGATCAGATCAGCACAGAATTTACCTGGGCCTACGTTCTGAGAGCTTATCTCCATTTCATGACAGTATATCCGGACGCGCATCAAACCGAGAACATGGGCGCGCTACGCTCCAAGATTGATGAAGGCCTTGAGCCTGTGCGAGCGCTCGGAAAGGCTCTTACCAAAAGTCTGCGCCGCTTCGGCGAAACTGTAAGGGGGATGCAGCTTGGACCGATAACCACTCTGGCCGAAGGCGCCGAGGCAAGCGGGGCGAATGCATGCGGCGGCAAACACGCTCAGCTGGACGATAAAGGCGAGCACAAAAACCAGTGAAGGATCTGGCCCGGCCAGCGGTCACAGCCTACTTGAGAGACGCCTGTCTGGGAGTTCGCAGCCAGATGGCGCGGCTGACGATCAGCCCTGCAGGCTCTCAGCGAAGTCGTCCGGCACCTCGCCCCACTGGCCGAGGATCGTGACGCCCTCCAGCTCGCCGGTCTCGTCGTCGGCCACAACCTTCAGCGCCGCCGCACCCGGCATCCGCCTGGCCAGGGTCTCGGCCTTCTCCACGGTACGCCTGCCAGAGCACAGTTCGGACACGCTGACGCTGATTGCCCGTCCGCTCTGGAGTAGGAAGAGCATCGAAGCGGACGTCGCCGTCCCGCTCGCTCCTGACCCTAGGCTGCAGCAGCGCCGGCCGGATCAAACGCAAACATCACTGGCCGGAACGCTGTGACCAGATCAGGGTCCAGCCGTCCCGTCATAGACTGCACGATCCCGTATGCCTCTCCGCCCGGCATCGGTGCCCGATAGGGCCTGCGCTCGATCAGCGCGCCGTAGATGTCGCAGATTGTCACCAGCCGCACCAGATCGGGGATCTCGGGCGCCCGCAGCCCGTCTGGATAGCCTGAACCGTCCAGCATCTCGTGGTGCGAGCGTACGACCTGCAGCATCTCTGGGGAGAAGCCGCTGCCGACCAGCATGTCGTACCCCAACGCCGCATGCGTGCGCATCGCAGCCATCTCTTCGTCGGTGAGCCGACCGGGTTTGTTCAGGATCGCGGTCGAGATCCGGGTCTTACCGACGTCGTGCAGCAGCGCCGCCTTGGTCAGACGGTAGCCATCCAGATCGATGAAACCGAGCTTGCTCGCGAATGCGGCCGCCAGCCCAGTCACGATCAGGCAGTGCCGGTGCGTAGCCTCGTCGAAGCGTTGCACGGCCCCGATCCAATCGCGGATGCCACAATGCTGCACGGCCCGGGCGATCAGGCCGGCGCCCGTGCTCGCCAACTCGGGCGTAACCATCTGGCCGGAGAAGAAGGTTCGGTCGAAGAACTGCCGGGCCTCGTCCGCCATCCGGGCCGCCACGGCGGAGCCGCCGACCTCCTGAAGCCGGTCGATCCGAGCCAGCAACCTCTCGAGCACGGATAGGGCCGGGAGGATATCGGTCGGAGCGAGGAGTCGGGCCTGAGCCTCGGCGCGGGCGGCGTTGCCGTGGGTCAGGAACAGGAAAGGGGCGCCGGCTGCACGCAGCGGCTCCAGCATCCGCTAGAGGCGCGCGATCGCGTCAGCGGTGAGCACGGCGACGTCTCCGACGATCAGGTCGGGTTGCGCCGACGGCACGGCGTCGTCGTGCAGGTCCTGGACGGTGCAGAGCCGGTCCGGTCCGAGGGAACGGGCGAGGCGCACGGTTCGGGCGAGGTCGTCAGAGATCAACAACAGCCTGCCCAAGCCGGCCTCCATGAAATGATCGGTCAGTGCTGCCCCGGCCCTTGGCGGCGGACGCAGCCTAGTGAGAAGGCGGAAACCTCTGCGCTGTATTGGCGCGCCGCTCTCCCGCCGCGAGGAGCTGCCGCAGGACGTCGACAGCGGCGATTTCCTGCGAAGTGATCGCGATCGGCAATCGATCCAGATCGTCGATCACGGCCTCGAATTCACGACACAATTGCTGCAGGCGCTCACCACCTGCGTGCATATGCAAGGGCTCGCGAACCGAGATCTCGATCCTGGGCGAACGCCGCGGCTAGATCTTCGATCACGCGGACGATCTGTCCGGACCCGTCAGGCCGGACCGGAAGGACATCGATCTCGGCCATGGGCACCTCAGGCAGCGCGCACGGTCGCAAGGAAGCGGGCGACCTCGGCGCCGAGATGCTCGGATTGCCGCGACAGCTCTGAGGCCGCCGACAGGACCTGCGAGGCCGCCGCCCCCGTCTCCTCCGAGGCCTGCGCCACGCCGCCGATGTTGCCCGTCACCTCGTTGGTTCCCGCCGAGGCCTGCGCCACGTTGCGCACGATCTCCTGGGTCGCCGCGCCCTGCTGCTCCACCGCCGCTGCGATCGAGGTCGCCACGCTGTCGATCTCCCGGATCCGCCCGGTGATCTCGCCGATCGCCGTCACCGCCTGCGCGGTCACCCCCTGAACCTCGCCGATCTGGCGCGCGATCTCCTCGGTCGCCTTGGCGGTCTGTTCGGCCAGGGCCTTCACCTCGGTGGCCACGACCGCGAAGCCCCGCCCTGCGGCGCCGGCGCGGGCCGCCTCGATCGTGGCGTTGAGCGCCAAGAGGTTGGTCTGGCCGGCGATGCCCGAGATCATCCCGACCATGTCGCCGATCCGCGCCGCGTTCTGGCTGAGCGCCTGGACGAGGTGGGCGGTCTGAGCTGCTTCGCCGACAGCTGCTTGCGCGAGCCCAGCCGAGCCCTGCACCTGCCGGCCGATCTCCTGCACCGACGAGCCGAGCTCCTCTGCGGCGGCCGCGACCGTGTTGACGTTGGTGGCGGCCTCCTCGGCGGCTGCTGCCACGGTGGTCGACTGCGCGGCGGTCTCCTGGGCGGTGGCGGTCATCTGCTGGGCGGTGGCCTGGAGCTCGGTGGCCGAGGACGAGACCATGCCGACGATGCCGCCGACGGCACGCTCGAAGCCGTCGGCGAGCTCGATCATGGTGCGCTTGCGCTCGGCGGCAGCGGCCTCATCGGCGCGGCGCTTCACCTCGGCCTCCTCGGCGGCCTTGCGGGCGACCATGGCCTTGATGCCCTCGACCGCCTTGCCAACGGCGCCGATCTCGTCGCCGCGGCCGGCCTCGCGGATCTCGGCGTCGACCTCCCCGCGGGCCATCCGCTGCAGAACGCCCACCAAGCTACCCAGCGGACGGGTGATGCCGAAGATCACGATAAGAGCGGACAGCAAGACGGCGCCGACGAGGCCCGCCAAGGAGGCGCCGATCAGCACCCCTCGCGCCTTCGTCACGGCCTGCTCGGCGTCGTCGCGCGCCTGCCGCAACTCGGCGTTGAGGACATCGACCCGTGCCTGCACGAACTCCCGCATCTTTTTGCGCGAAGCCGCGGCGTCGATCAGGAGAGCCTTGGTCGCGCCGTCGTTATCGTTCTTCAGGCCGAGAGCGGTTGCCCGATCCTGTGCGGCATAGAACTCCTCCAGGATGGCCTTGAGCGTCTGATTGGCGGCCTTGCGCTCGGGTGTGTCGGCCAAGGAGATCAGGGTCTCGGTGGCCTCCTTAGTAGCCTTCAGCGTGGCGTCGTAGCGAGCCTTGTAGGCGGCCATCTCCGCCTCACGGGTCTCAAGGATGAGATTGCGCGACTGGATAGCGAGTTCGTTGACATGGGATCGCAGGCTCAGGATCCTCTCGAGCCGAACAGCTTGCAGGTCGACGATCATGCGGGTTTGCTTGGCGAGCGCGTCGAGGCATGTAATCGCATAGACCATCAATCCCGCGGCAATGATCGCCATCAAGGCGAGCGGCACGATGGACTTGATGACGATTTTCGAACTGCGCAGCATGAATATACCCTGGACCGACCAATCCCGATGTCACCAAATTAACCGGATTATGTTACTAAAAACCCAATCGTACACGAATTGGGGTGCGTTGTTTTATCTGTAGAATTCATTGAAGGATTGTATTATATTCGATGCGTGTAAATTCGTGCACCGTGGATGTCTCGGGCATTATCGAACAAGTTCAGGCATATTCATGCCCCGCCCTCGGGAGGGAAATCATCCGGATATGACATAATAATCTCGCGCGCCGCCTCGCCCGCCGACTGCCAATCGAGTGGCTGACTCTGCCTGAGGCAAAGTTTCGGCCCCATGTGTCGAGGCGGCGGCACGAAGCTCGCCCCCATCCGGCTTCCGCGCAGCATCGCGGCGACGTACTCGGTTCGCAGGTCCGCGCTCGGCTCAGCCAGCAGGGCGTCGATCCTGCCGGCTAGCTCGGGCTGCCTAGCACGTTCAGGCTCCCGCTATGCGATATGGTGGTGCTTCGCCGCGGTTGTCGCTTCGACTTCGCTCGGCAATGCCGCGACGCGGAGGTCGAACGGCGCAAGGTCCCGATCTTACTCGCGAACGACGAGTTCGGGACGCCGATCGACGGGGCGGCCTAGATCACGTTCAACGACCCGGTCGCGTGCCGGCTCGCCATTTGCTTGCTGCTCGGGCTCGACTTTCCTTGGCCAGGCATCGCCAGAGACCCTCTCGTCCTCTTCGCGGATCCGCTATCGTCGCCGCGGCCCGGCCGGCGCGGCGTCGTCATCGTTCGTTCGTCGCCGGCCGGCCAGCATCTCCTCAAGGTCGATGCGATCCGCCTCGCCGATATGGCCCCTGCCGCCGCTGTCCGCCGGGCGACCCGGATGAAGCTGGATTCGACCGATGACGCGCCAGGAAGCACTCGCAGCACTCACGCCCGCGTCATGCGCGGGACGGCAACCTGCGTTGAACAGCAATCATCGCACTGCCATCTGAGTGCAACTCTGTGATTCGCAGCACTCATATAAATGCGGATTCAACCAACGATAGTTATTGCTAATCAGATTTTCATCTGGAACGATTGTACTTTGAATAATTTCATCATCTATGGATGAAATTTACCACTTAACCCGTTTCACCCGCTCGTATAGTCAATTGACGATGCGAGTTTATGGGAGTGGACAGATCAATGGATAATGGAGCAGTCATCGGAGGAAATGGCCGGCCCGATTACGGCGCGATGACGGCCAACCTAGTGGCGGCGTATGTGTCACACAATCGCGTCGCAACCTCGGAGATGCCGGCGCTGATTACGGCGGTGGCTGCGGCCTTCACTGGCCTTCAAACTTCCGATCAGTCGGTCGTGTCAGGAAGCAGAAGGGTGACATCGGCCCAGATCCAAGCGTCAATCAGACACGAGGCGTTGATCAGCTTCGAGGACGACAAGCCGTACAAGACGATCAAGCGGCATCTGAGAGCGTGCGGCCTGACGCCGGAGACGTACCGGGCTAAGTGGGGCCTGCCAAGCGACTACCCGATGGTGGCCCCTGCCTACGGGGCCGAGCGGTCCAAAATCGCCAAAAGCGTGGCTATGGGTCGATATCGGATCGTTCGCTAAGCGGAAGCGCTCGACAATTCCTGGGACGACTGGGTTGGGTCGGAAGCGGGGTGACCGCTCAGGGTGGACGGGAGATGGTCCGCTTCTGGACTGGAATGAGCCGAGGCGGACGCCGTACTCGCACTCAGCCGCAATGCCAGCCGCTCACGATGGCCTGGATGCGAACATCGCAGCGACGCTGTGTGGAGCCTCCAGGCCAAAGAACCGGGCAAGGTTCCGGGCGGAGGCAGCGGCAATCTCGGCGCTTCGAATAAACATGCTTTGCTCATATGCGGTGAGCGCAAGGCCGATGTGATCGGGCGAGGCAATGATCGCCCTCGCGAGTTCGGCGCCATCGTAGAGGGCGAGGTTCGCGCCTTCGCCCGCGAACGGCGACATCAGGTGCGCCGCATCGCCGACGAGGGTCACACCGGGCACCCGGTCCCATCGGTGGCCGACCGGAAGGGCGTGGATGGGGCGGAGGACGGGATCGTCGTCACCGGTCGTGATGAGTGCGGTCAGGTGCGGGGGCCATCCGGCGAACTCGGCCGCGACGCGGGCCAAAGTAGCTTTGGTGTCGCGAACGTCGATGGCGTCGAACCAGGATGCCGGCCTCTTCAACGCCGTGTAGGTGTGCAGCCGCCCGTCCGCATACCTGTGGGCCAGGATGCCTTGGCCCGGTGCCACAGCCATCAGCGTACCGCCGCCAATCGCCTCCGCACTGGCCGGAAGGCGACTGTCGCCGTCGCGGACCGTCGTCTCGATGAACGATACGCCAGCGTAAGCGGGCGTTGCGCGCGACAGCAAGGGGCGGACCTTCGACCATGCTCCGTCCGCGCCTACGAGCAAGTCGGCGGTGACCGTCGCGCCGTTCGTGAAGTTGACCGTGTGCCGCCCGTCGCCGCAGGCGGTGACCGTAGCCGCCCGGTGGTCCCACTTGATCGTCCCGACGGGGAGCGAGGCGATGAGCAGCCGCCGGAGGACACCTCGATCAATTTCGGGCCGATGGTCCGCCGGGCTGCCGGGTCGGTCGAACAGGATATGGCCGCTTCGATCCACGACGCGTTTGGCGTTTTCACCGTGGCACACGAGGCTGAGGAAGCCGTCGTGAAGTCCCGCGGCCCTCAGGGCGATCTGCCCGGTTGGTTCGTGGATGTCGAGCAGGCCGCCCTGAGCACGCGCATCGACCGACGGCTCCCCCTCGTAGACCGTTGCCGTGATCCCATGGAGATGGAGGATGCGGGCCAGCACGAGGCCACCGGGGCCCGCGCCGAGGATCGTGATCGACTGTCGCATGGGTGCGCTCCCGCGACCGCGTGCGACCGGCGCCTTCAACGGCCAGTCACCACGGTTGCCCGAGATCATCGGGCGATTGCTTCGGAGACGCTGGCCGATCCATGCGAGGAGCGTGGATGACGTGTATTCGATGGCCCTTCGCTGGGCGATCGTTTTTCGCGACACTGAGGAGATTACCTCCGACCAGCCGGCTCGGCAACTCTTCGATACTACGACGAGGACGAACGATCGCTTTCGTGAAGCGGCGGAAGCTATCCGGGCGACTGCATCGGGTCAGACGCGGAAGGGCTGCTCCAGGTTGTTTTCATTCCGTCCGCTTCAGAGCAGAGAAGCATAGAAAGCTGACGTCGGTGGGTGATGCTGCCTGTCCCAAGAAATCAGAAGTTAGCAGCCAACATGTCCCATAACAAAGTTTGACTATGACGTGACAGGCGCAATGACTGCAACTGCCGCTTCGACTTGGCTCTAACGATGTAGTCCATCGAAGCTGGCAACCAGCGCGTCGATGAAAACTCGCACCTTGGCCGACAAGCTGCGGTGGCTTGGGTAGATCGCGTGGATCACAGTCTCGATCGCCTCGGCTGACACCCATGTTCCAGATCATCGCCCGCTTGGCGTCGAGGTTGGTGGTCACGACCAGCAGACGGCGGCCCTTGGCGTGCTCGGCGGCGACGGCGGTGAGCAGGTCAGGCGTGACGTAGCGCCCGACGAGGTCCCGCAGGCGGTCGTCACCGAAGAGCCCGGAACTGAAAAGCACGTTCACGACGCTCGGATTCTTTACCAAGCTTTCAGCGACGCCGCTGGTGTAGATCTCGGTGAGGACCAGGTCGTAGGCCGGGCCGAGGAAGGCGAATGGAGCGATCAGCGCCCCCGTGCTCACACCCGAAACGAGGCTGAATTCTGGGCGGGTGCCGGCGGCGGTCCATCCGTTCATGATGCCCGCCCCGTAAGCACCGTCACCGCCTCCGCCCGACAGGGCGAGATAGGAAAACGGGCGATTGCGTGCCGACGCATTCGACAGCATCGCCGTGAAGGTCTCGACAGATGCGTCGGAGAACGCGCGTGCGCCGGGGATGCCCGCGACCTCGGCCGCGGCGGATTCACCCGCGGCGTAGGGTGTGCGGGGAAGCGAGGCGCATGCTCCGAGTGATCCGACGAGGGCGGACAAAAGGACGGCATAAGCGTGTGATTTGCGCTTTGGGATTGGCATGGGACTGCCTCCGGGTGAACCGGCATCTCGGACGGTGAGGACGGAATGGGACGGCGGGTAACCGATGATCGGGACCCGCAAGTCCATCACGCGGATAGCTATGGCATGGTCAGAGAGTGACGGGGTGTGGCGGCAACGCCGTGCGATTTTTTATATGTATATGTCCAGTATAGTAAACTACCGCAAACAAAAAATACGAGCAAAAACAACAGATCAATCGTCATATCAATAGAAAAAGGGGCACGATGTTTTTCTTGTTTTTTCGCTTTGCCGATCTTGGTTTCATCAATCATCGCGAAATCGCCTTTGAGAGGATCTGCCCCGGACTGCGTGATCCCGCCTTCATCGACACCTCACGGCCATCGGGCGTTCGGAGCCAAACACCCTCATCTCGTCGGAGGTCATGGGCGGGGAACGGGGGTGGGAGACCCCCGGGAATTGGCAAACGGCCGGTCCGTTGATGATCGGGAAGGTCGAACCGGCCGTCGCACCGCGCGATGAGGGCATTCGCGCGATCCGTTGAAGAACTGCATAGGGCGGAGGAGTGCCCTGCGTGGTCCTGGGCGGAAACCTGGCTGATCCCGCTCGCCCTCCTCAGGCCGCCCCCTGCCGTCGAGTTCCGAAGCCGATGTCTTTCGCGAGCCTGGATCGGCGTCGACTGTAGCCGGGTGCGGTCATCGGGTAGCTGGCCGGCGGGCCGAACCGTTCGCGGTATCCGTCCGGTTCGAGCCCGTTGACCCTGAGATGACGCTTGAGGACCTGATAGGTCTTGCCGTCGATGAAGCTGACGACGCCATCCGGCCCGATCGAATTTCGGATGGCCATGGGAGTCATCCTGAGCCGCCCGTCGAGCTCCGGCCGGGGAGTAGGCTGCGGGAAGAGCGACGTCAGGCTTCCATGGACCAGCCTCAGCAGGTCCAGCAGCTCCCTGGCCGGCAAACTGTTATTCGCAACATAGGAGCAGACGAGCGCCACCGTTGATGCCAGAACTTGGTCGTTGATCTTGGTTGCAGTCACGGGCAACTGCGTTCAGGCAAGGAAACGAGATCAGCGTGCGATCAGGGCGGTATGCTCGACAGGTAGACCCCAGCCGAGGCCGAGGCTCTTCTGGAGCGCGACGTAGGCTGTGGTGTAATCGGCTTGCGCCTGGGCGAGGCTCTGTTGGGCCTGGAGGCGCTGGCGCTCGACGTCGAGCACGTCGATGGTGCTGATCGTGCCGGCCGTGTTTCGCTGATCGGTCAGCATCGACGCCTTGCCGGCCGAGGCGCTGGCCCGGGCCAGACGGGCGACGGTGGTGCGTTGATTGCCGTAGCGCGACAGCGAGGTCTCGGCGTCCTGCATCGCTTGCAGGACGGTCTGCTCGTACTGCGCCAATGCCTCGTCGGCGCCCGCCTCGGATTGCCTGATCTGAGCGAGGGTCCGCCCAAAGTCGAGGATGCTCCACGACAGAGTCGGCCCGAGGCTGTAGGTCGAGGCCGCCAGCGAGCCGATGGAGCCGATGTTGGGCGAGACCCAGCCGGCGTTGCCGATGAGGTTCACGCGCGGGAACAGTCGCGCCACGGACTGGCCGATCTGGGCGTTGGCGGCCGCGAGTTGCCGCTCCGCCCGGCGAATGTCCGGCCGCCTCCGGATCATATCGCCGGGATCGCCGATGGCCACCACCCGCGGCGGCATCGGCACGGCCCGGGGTTGTTTGAGCACCGCATCGACGGCACCGGGTTCGCGGGCGACCAGCACCGCGATCTGGTTCAGGGATTGGTCGATCTGCGCCTGAAACTGCGGCGCCTGCGAGGCGGTCGTCTCGAACTGGGTGCGCAGGCGTTCAACGTCGAGCGACGAGGCGGCCCCGCCGGCCAGGCGCTGCTGGCTGAGGCCGACCGCCTCGCGTTGGAGTGTTGCCGCCTGTTGGGTCAATGCAAGGCGTTTCTGGGCGCCGCGCAGGGTCACGTAGGCCTGCGCCACTTCGGCCGCGACCTGCACCTGCGCGTCGGCCACGGCCGCTTCTGCTGCCTCGCCCTGGGCGGCGGCCTGCTCGATGGCGCGCTGCTTGCCGCCGAAGATATCGATCTCCCAGGTGGCGTCGAAACTGGCGTTGTAGAGGTCGATGTTCAGTGACTTCGGCACCGCCCCCCCGGCCGACCCGAGGCCACTTCCGACGAAATCCCTGACCGGCAGCTGGTTGTTCAAGGCGAAGGTATTCGCTGAGATGCTGGGCGCGAGGGCTGCCGTCCTCTGACCGAGCACGGCCCGGGACTGGAGCAGCCGCGCCGATGCGATCCGCACGTTGGTATTGGAGGCGAGGGCCGCCTCGACGAGGTCGCTCAGGACGGGGTCGCCTAAGGTCGTCCACCATCGGGCCGGCGGATCGACGGCAACGGCGTTGCGAACCGCGACGCCGCGCATGAACGGAGCACCCGCCTCGGCGCGTGGCGCCGCGACCGGTGCGCCCCCGTAGTCCGGGCCGACCACGCAGCCGCCGAGGAGGGCTGCCGTCACGGGCAGCATGCCCCGCAGAAGTGTGTTGGGGATCATGGCTGGCTCAATGCATCGCGACCGGGCCGCCCTTGGGCAGCGGGCGCAGGAACAGGACGAGCGGGATGACGACCAGCATGATCACGCCGAAGACGAAGAACAGGTCGGAGAAGGTCATCACCAGGGCCTGGGCGTCGATGATCTGCTTGAAGCCGGCGAGAGCTTGGCGCATGCCGTCGGGTCCGCCGGCACCGCCCATCGCATTCAAGCGGTCCTGCGCCAGGACGGAATTGGCGTTCACGGATTCGAGTAGGCGGTCCGTATGCAGGTCGCTGCGTCGCTCCTGCAGGGTGGTGATCAGGGCCAGGCCGAAGGAGCCGCCGAGGTTGCGGGCTCCGTTGAACAGGCCGGAGGCGTCGTTCGCCTTTTCCGGCGGGACTGAGCTCGTCGCGGCCTGGTTGAGGAACAGCAACGCGAAGCCCTGTCCGACCCCGCGCAGGAGCTGGGAGACCACGAACTGGCCGCCGGCATCCTCGGTTGTGAGGCCGGAATCGAGGAAACAGCTCCAGCCGTAGAAGACCAAGCCAAGGGCTACCGCGATCCGGACGTCGATCACCCGAATGAGGAGGGGGAAGAACGGCAGCATCATCAGGGTCGGGACGCCGGACAGCAGCACGATGTGGCCCGCCTGCTCGGCGTTGTAGCGTGGCACCTGCGAGAGGAACTGGGGAATCAGGTAGAGGATGCCGTAGAGGCCGCCGCCGACGGCGAAGCTCATCAGGAACACGCTGCCGAACGCCCGCGTGCGCAGGATGCTCATGTCGATGACGGGTGCCTTCGCGGTGAACTGCCCGATGGCGAGCAGGACAAACCCGAAGGTCGCAGCGACGCTCAGCGAGACGATGAGGTTCGAGGCGAACCACTGCTCGCGCTGCCCGTCCTCCAGCACCACGGTGAGGCAGCCGAGACCGATGATGAGGCCGAGGATGCCGAACCAGTCGCCTTCGAGCACTTGCGCCGGTTGGGCTTTCTCGTGTGGCAGACCGACAAACAGCAGCACGAGAAGGCCGAGGCCGATGGGGACGTTGATGAAGAACAGGTAGTGCCAACTCGCGTTCTCGGTGAGCCAGCCACCGATGACGGGACCGACGACCGGTCCGAGCACCGCCGTCATGCCGAACAGGGCGACGCCGACGGGCTGCTTGTCCGGCGGCAGACGGGTGGCGACGATGGTGAGCGCCGTCGGGATCATGCCGCCGCCGGCCACCCCCTGGCCGACGCGACCGATGATCATCATGTTGAGGTTTGTCGCCACGCCGCACAGCACCGAGAATCCGACGAACAGGATCGTGCAAGTGACGAGGAAGTTGCGCAGGCCGAAGACGCGTTCGAGCCATCCCGTGAGCGGGATGATGATGATCTCGGCGACAAGGTAGGCCGTCGAGATCCAGGTTCCCTCCGAGCCGCTGGCGCCGACCTCGCCCTGGATGGTCGGCAGGGCCGCGTTGACGATGGAGGTGTCGAGGGTCGCCATCAGCGCGCCTATGGTCCCGGCCGCGACGGCGAGCCAAGCGGCAGCATCGGCCTTGGCCGGTGGGGTGTGGTGTGCGCTCATGGCTTTGCGCCCGCCGAGCGGGAACGGCTGACCTGTCCGCCCGGGCCGACCTGCGCCACAGGCTCCTCGGCCGGCTCCTCGTCTTCCTCCTCCGCGCGAGCGGCGCGGGTGTCGACCGAGACGACGACGGACAGGCCGGGGACCAGCACCTTGCGGGCCTCTGCACCGGCCTTGAAGCGGATGCGCACGGGCACGCGCTGTACGATCTTGGTGAAGTTGCCCGTGGCATTCTCCGGCGGGATCAGCGCGAACTGCGCGCCGGTACCCGGCGAGAAGCTGGCCACGCGCCCCTGCAGATCCCTCCCCGAGAGGGCATCGACCGAAACCGTCACCGGCTGGCCGATCCGCATCAGGCCGATCTGGGTCTCCTTGAAGTTCGCGTCGATGTAGAGGTCGTCGACCGGCACGACGCTCATCAGGCGCGTGCTGGCCTGGACGTACTGGCCGACCCGGGCGGTCAGGTCGCCAACCCGGCCGGCGATGGGGCTCTTGATCGTGGCGTGGCCGATGTCGATGCGGGCTCGGAGCAGCCCGGCGCGGGCCTGATCCACCGCCGCCTTGGCCTGGACCACTGCCGCCTTCAGGGAGTCGACCTGTTTGGTGGCCGACAGCAGCTGCGCCTTGTTGATCTCGACCTGCGCCTCGTTCTGCTCGGCCTGGCTGCGATACTGGTCGAGCTTCTCCACGGTGTCGGCGCCCGACGCGGCGAGCGGCTTGTAGCGCCGGACCTGATCGGACGAGAACTTTGCGGTCACCTGCGAGGCGGACAGTTGCGCCTTGGCTTGGTCGATCTGCGCCTGCTGCCGCGAGAGCTCGGTCTCCGCTCGGGCGACGTCGGCCTGTCGCACGTCGACCAGCGCTTGCTGCTCGGAGAGCCTCGCCTGCGCCTCGCCGTCGTCGATGGTCAGCAGGATCTGACCGGCAGCCACGACTTGGTTCGCCGACACCGGCAGTGAGGAAACGTACCCCGAGACCTGGGGCGAGACCGTCACTTGATCGGCCTTGACGTAGGCGTTGTTGGTTTCCTGGATGAAGCGCCCGACGGTCCAGTACCGCCATCCCCAGACTCCACCGCCGACGAGGACCGCGATCACGATCACGACGAGAAGCACCTTCACCCAGGTCTTCTTCAGCGGCGAAGACGCCTTCGCGTCTCCGTCCTCAACTCCGTCGCCTTTGGCCTCCGGTGTCCGTCGTTTCTGATCCCGGCTTCTGCGGTCCTGGCTCGATCCACGGGCGTCGTCCTCACGCCGTTGGTTGTCGTCCGCCGATCCCGACCCCGTGTCCCGTTCGCTTTCGGCCATCGCGTTGCCAGTCTCGGATCGCAGTTAAATAGTACGGATCCGTTCCTTAGACGGGGAGTCAATTGCGTGCAACCGGCTTTCCCAAATCAGGTGTGCGCATCGCATCACCGGGGATCACCCGATGTGGCATGGGGCTCTTTCTTCGCGGAAAAGCTCCTGATACGTTTCCGCCGGGTAGAAATGGCAACGCATCATGTCGAGTGAAACGACACTGACGAGCGCGCGGCGCCCGGGGCGTCCCGCACGCGGGACTGAGGGCGAGGCGACCCTGCGCATCCTCGACGCCGCAACGCCGATCTTTCTGGCCGAAGGGTTCGAGGCCGCCAGCATTGACAGTATCGTGACTGCCGCGGGGATCTCGAAGAAGACTTTCTACGTCCGCTTCAACTCGAAGGCCGACCTGTTCGAGGCCGTCTTCCTGCGCTTCATTGAGGAGCGCATCCCCGTCATTGAGCGGGAGGCGGGTCATGTCGGATCGGCGAGCGACTGCCTCCACCGGATCGCCCTCGCATCGCTGAAGGTCGCTTTGACGCCGGATGTCATCGCGTTCCAGCGCATCATCACGGCCGAGGCGATACGCTTCCCGCAATTCGCCTTGGTGATGAACGACTTCGGGCAGTCACGGCTTCATTCCCTGATCGAGCGATGCCTCGAACAGGCTGTCGAGGCTGGCGAGATCAAAGTTCCCGATATCCGCTTCGCCGCCGATTGCTTCCTGAACCTGACCATGCGTCCGCCGGTCGACCGAGCAGTCCTGGGGCTGGAACGGGCAGAATTGACACATGTAAAACGGACTGCCCTGAAGCGCACCGTCGAGTTCTTCCTCGAGAGCTGCCGCCCCTGAAGCTTACCAACGAATGAGCTTGTCGTAGTCGGCTCCGAGGGAGGCTGCGGCAGCATCTCCCTCGCGACCGATGTGCCTTGATGCGGGCGTGCGGACATCTCGCCGACTACCGCTGTCCGGTCTGGATCAGTTGCTGCGGGCGGCGTGGCCTTCTCGGCACATCATCAAATCGCTCCCCCGCGCGATCAAGCCTGCCAGCATCCGAATGTCCTCGGGATGACGCGGGCTGGCGGCGATCAGGCTGGCGTCCCGCTTGAGCCGCCGATGACAGCCGCAGGAGGGCAACCCGACGTCCGGCATACACGCATCGTGACGCATGCAGGCGGCGTCGAGCGCATCCACCGGCGCCACGCCTGGGCCGTCGTTCCCTGGACCGCAATAGTGACCGTGGATCAACAACTTAGGCTGCATCGATTGGCCCGGCATCTCCTGGGCGCGGACCGGCGTCACGAGAGAGGCGGCCATCATGGGCAGGAACAGTCCGGCTAAACGAAGGTAGCGCATCGGGTCGCTCAGGTGGATTATCGCATGACGCAAGCATCGTCGGTCGCCAGCTGAACGACTAATAAACGGAATCGTTCCATTTTTTTGGATGTGTCCCTGACAGGCGCGATACCACAGCAGACACGCTTCGCCGTCCGGTGCGTGCCGGTCCTGTGCACGTATGAGCTGGCGGGCCCGCGGTCGCTTGCCGTGGCAAATGATATCCCCTCGCGATACGGAACCGTTCCGTATCCTAAGTGTTCTGGGATGTGCGGCGGCTAGGCGCCGCACCCTGCATGCCCGTCGAGGCCTCTAAACCCTTACGTCCTTTGTAGGACCTAATTCATATGACGATACAAATTCGCCTCATTGCATCAACCCTAGGACTTGGTGTCGCCGGCGTCGGTTCAGCCCAGGCCCGAGTTCCTGACCTCGACGACCCCTCGCTGGGCTCCCTTGCAACCAATACCGGCGCCTTCCTGGCAGCAGCACTGCGCAACGATGCTCGAGGCGCGGCCGGACTTCGTCGAGGTTGGGCTGCGTGAGGGTGGGATATCGTATGGGACGCCTTCCCATCTGCGTGCGGTATCCGACGTCGGTGAGGTACGTTGCTTCGATCCGCAACATGTCTGGCAAAGATCGCGGGATGTTGAACCGGCGTTCCGTCCCGGTCGTGACGCGATCATTCACGGCCTCTCAGCCGATGTTCAGACACGCCCCGCCGAAGAGATACGATGAGCACGTCCGCATCGCCTTGTTCCAAGCGCGCTCGATGACGTTGACGGAGAGTGAGATCGCGGCCCTTTTGAGCGGGCGGGACCTCATCACTCTTATTCCTCCGAGGTCTGGCGAGGATGCGTCCGAATACGGTTGCCGAGCTGCAAGCGAACTCATGAGCCGTTATCTCCTCAGTTGACTGCGATCCATCGAAGATGATGGGGAGATTTTTTACGGCGAAATAACAGAATGCATGATCGGCAGCTGACGGTTCGTCCCGCCGGTCTAGTCTTTGATGAAGATGCTTGAGCATGGACATTGCCGCCGTACCAGCTCAGGCCCCCCACCTCGTTCGTTAGTTCGGCTACCAGCCATCCTTTCTACCGATGGCTGGCAAACATCGGACGCACAAACGTCCCTTGATAAAAGACCGGCTGGACGGTAGTGGGTGGCGATGGGCCTCTCTCCTGCGCAGATTAAGAAAGCTGCTGACCTCAAGCAGAGCCTGCTCGCCGCGGCGGCGCAGATCGCCGCGCAACAGGGCATCCAGGCGCTCACCCTCGACGCAGTCGCGAAGCAAGCCGGAGCGAGCAAGGGGGCGCTACTGCATCATTTCTCGAGTAAGGCCGACTTGCTCGACGCCCTGATGACCGACCTCCTCGATCATTTTAAGGCCGACCTAGAGCGCTATGCAGCGGCCGATCTCAATCCCCGTGGACGACGGGTTCGCGCCGCCATCTACGCCTCCGCGTATTTTGAACAGGACAAGAACCGCCTTGGGGTCGCCATCGCGGCTGCCATGCAGTTCGATCCAACCTTGCTTAACAGGTGGCGTGAGCTGGCCGCTCAATGGCTGGATGAGGATCTAGCCGAAGCCGACCCCGTCAAGGCCAGCATCCTGCGCCTGGTCACGAATGGGTTGTGGGCCTCCGAAACATTCGGGCTCTACCCAATGGATGTCCAACAACGAGCGGCGGTCGTCGAGCGTCTTCTCGCCATGACGCGCTTTTAGCCGCTCAGCCCTTTCTCGCCTATCCAGCCCCTTACGAGCACAGCGATGAACACGGAGCCACGCTTCTCCGCGCCCGAGATCCTGCAGAGCATTGCTGGTGCCGGCCGCGCCTTGTTGAGGCGCCAAAGAGGCGACGGGCATTGGGTTTTCGAGTTGGAGGCGGATGCTACCATCCCGGCCGAGTACGTGCTGCTTGAGCACTACATGGACCGCATCACGCCCGACCGACAGGCCAAAATCGGAGTGTATCTTCGGCGCATTCAGGGCGAACATGGTGGCTGGCCGATGTTCCATGCTGGGGCATTCGACCTCTCTGCCAGCGTAAAGGCCTACTGTGCCCTCAAGGCCATCGGCGACGATCCACAGGCGCCGCACATGATCCGAGCGCGGCAAGCGATCCTCGATCATGGTGGCGCGGAACGCGCCAATGTCTTCACGCGCATTCAGCTTACCTTATTCGGAGCAATCCCTTGGCGCGGCGTGCCGGTCATGCCGGTCGAGGTCATGTACCTGCCCAAGTGGTTCTTCTTCAACATCTGGGCGATGTCGTACTGGGCACGCACCTGCGTCGTCCCGCTCCTCGTCCTACAAGCCCTGCATCCGCGAGCACGCAACCCGCAGGGGCTGAGCTTCGATGAGATTTTCCGTAATTCACCGGAAGATATTTGCGACTGGATCCGCGGCCCTTATCGGTCCCGCTGGGGCGTCGCTTTCAAGTACATCGACACCTTTTTGCGTGTGACCGAGCCAGTGTTATCGAAGATCGCCCGGGGTAAGGCCATTGCCAAGGCGGTTGCCTTCGTGGACGAGCGCCTGAACGGCGAGGATGGTCTGGGCGCGATCTACCCGGCCATGGCCTATGCGCTGATGATGTACGACGTGCTGGGCTACCCCAGGGACGATCCGCGCTGCATCACGATCTGGAAGGCAATCGACAAGTTGCTCGTCGAGAACGAGGATGAAATCTACTGCCAGCCCTGTGTGTCGCCAGTTTGGGACACCAGCCTGTCAGGCCATGCAATGATCGAGGCGTGCCGGAGTGGCGGCGTCGACGCCCAGAAGGACTTGGACGCTGCCTGTGACTGGCTGGTGGCCCGCCAAGTCACCGAGGTGCGAGGCGACTGGGCGGAAACCCGACCGGATCTGCGGCCCGGCGGCTGGGCGTTCCAGTACCGCAATGACCACTATCCTGACGTCGACGACACGGCCGTCGTCGCCATGCTGCTTCACCGCAACGGTCGGCCTGAGCACGCTGAGGCCGTCGAGAAGGCACGGGGCTGGATCGTCGGCATGCAAAGCCGGAACGGCGGCTGGGGGGCCTTCGACGCTGACAACGACCGGGAGTTTCTCAACCATATCCCATTCTCCGATCACGGCGCGCTACTGGATCCGCCCACGGCAGACGTCACGGGACGCTGCGTTTCGCTGCTGGCGCAGCTCGGACGCGAAGAAGACCGTTCGGTCATCGATCGGGCATTGACTTACCTGCGGGCCGAGCAGGAGCCGGATGGCAGTTGGTACGGGCGCTGGGGCACCAACTACATCTACGGAACATGGTCGGTGCTCTGCGCCCTGAACGCTGCCGGGGTGCCCCACGACGATGCGATGGTAAGACGGGCCGTGAACTGGCTGATCTCGATCCAACGCGCCGACGGGGGATGGGGCGAGGACGAGCGCAGCTACGACGTTGGCTGCTACGTTGAAAATGCCGAAAGCCTACCGTCACAGACATCCTGGGCCATGCTGGGCCTGATGGCCGTTGGGCAGGCCGATCATCCGGCCGTCTTAAAAGGCGCAGCCTACCTTCAGAGCAGCCAGGGGGCGCAGGGGGAATGGCAAGAGCGCGCCTACAACGCTGTCGGCTTTCCGCGTGTCTTTTATCTGAAGTACCATGGATACCGTCTTTTCTTTCCCCTGTTTGCCCTGTCGCGTTTCCATAACCTTCAGCGCAGCAACAGTCGGCAGGTGAAGTTCGGTTTTTGAGGGCTCCTCAGACCGCAAGCGGAAGCAGCGAGAGGTCTGCGACTTTGCGCCCTGAGCTACTTCTGTCCGATTGCAACTCATGGCTGCTTTGGGGTTTTGCCTCCAGCGTCTTCTACGGCCGCCTTGGGTCGCCAGCGGCTGCCCGCAGGTGTCACCTAAACGTTCGTTTCCTGGACACGCTCGCCTGCACCGCTAGAGGACCCCTCGGGGTGGGTTCCTGCCTGTCTGCCTTGAGGCGGCGGATGCACCGAAGCGGACATGGCTATGGCGTCCTCACGCGGCCTACGGCAGGATTGTCTCTGTCTCCCTGCCCTTCAGCGCAAACCCTATCGATGATCAGCGCCACCTTCCAATCGGCGGATAGAGCGGATGCAGCCGCCATTGCCTCGCTTCATGCAAAGAGTTGGCAGGACGCCTATCGCTCCATACTAGATCCGAATTTTCTTGCTGGGCCAATCGAAGCTGATCGTCTCACACTTTGGTCCGACAGACTCGCCGATCCAGCACCGTCTTTGATCGTACAGACCGCCCGAGGCTCAGCCCATCAACTGATTGGTTTCATCGCAGCCTTTCGCGATCACGATCCGCGTTGGGGTAGCTGGGTAGATAATCTGCACGTTGCCCCAGAAATGCGAGGCCAAAAGATTGGGGAACGCCTGCTCCGCTCCATGGCGCAAAATCTTGCCTCTCAGGGCACGGATAATGGACTGTACCTATGGGTGTTTGAGGCCAATCAAGCAGGGCTGCGGTTTTACCAAAGGCTTGGCGGTAAAGTGGTAGAGCACGACACCTCGCGGATCCCCGCGGCGAGCGGGAAGACCATCTTGCGAGTTCATTGGCCTACCCTGTCAGCCTTGGCTTGAAATCAGCGACAGGTAGCATCGTAGCCAACCCATTCGAGCGACCACGAACGGCCGCTATTGAGGGCCCCAAATACCGTTCATTTCGACTGGTTTGGGTCGGTATCGGAAGTGCTGCTTAGGGTGGGGAGCAGAAGTCGTCGTGCTGCCGCAAAGCGGACGCGGGTTTAGTAGAGGTGGGTCGTCACGCCGTTGCCTTTGATCCAACGCCCAACGCTCGCTGCATCAGCACGGTATCGACCCATCGGCCGTGCTTGAAGCCGACCGCACTTAGGGTGCCGACGTGCGTAAACCCCGCCTTCCGGTGCAGGGCGATCGAACCAGCGTTCGCGCTGTCGCCGATCACAGCCACCATCTGACGCCAAGGGCCAGCCTCGCAGCGGGCTATCAGCGCGTGGAGCAAAGCCGCTCCCACTCCGCTCCCGTGAAAAGCCTGCGTGACGTAGACCGAGTTCTCGACCGTGTGACGGTATGCGGGGCGAGGTCGATAGGTGGTGGCGTAGGCGTAGCCGATGACCTCATCACCGCTGTTCGCCACGAGGTAAGGCAATCCCACGGTGATGATGGCTTCGCGCCGCTTCGTCATCTCTTCGACGGTAGGTGGCACCTCCTCGAACGTTGCCAGTCCGTGCAGGATATAGGGTGTGTAGATGCGCAGCACCTCCACCACGTCGGACAGCGATCCGTCGCGCACGGTTATCGAGGCTTGTTCGAGGTTCTGCATATGCATCACTCGTCAAAGAAACGAGAGTTATCCGAGCGCACGCCCCGCAGCTTCGTCAAGTCGAGATGCCGCGGAGCGGACGCCCCGAACATCTGAGAAGGGTCGTTTGCAGTCACAGGGGAGCGCGCCTTACTGCGCCGCTCGCCAGCGAGTCCAGTTTCGGTGGGTCTTGCCGATTGCCAAGCCGGCGACCTTCAGGTGCGCCTGCGCGCGGGCGGCGTGCACTACCCACTCCGGGCCAGGAAGCCCGGCGCGCTCGGCGGTCGATGGCTCGGACGTGTAAGCGGCCGGAACGCGCGGGCTGATTTCCAGGCGCGGGCGGGCGCCTCGAGGTGATGGGGCCGTCAGCATAGGACTGGGCCATCGTGGCGGCCCGATCAGGGATAGCCTCATCTACCGTTGGACGGGGCACGACAAACCTATCGCCGTCCGGCGATCGGTAGATCATGTATCATGACGAGGGCGATTCGGAGCGCTTGCCGGAAGGACTCGTCGGTCAAGGCCGGGCCCGCTTGTCCGTCGGCGATTGACAGCATCGACGACCCGATCCGCGCGAAGCGAGCCATCACGGCGTCAACCCGTGCCTCGATTGTCAGGTCGGCGTCAACCTCGTGGTCCAGGGCTCCCAGGCGGTTGAGCGCTGCGTTAACCGTCTCCGCGAGCTTAATGAACTCTTGACCAATATCCTCAAGGACCGTCGCTAACTGGAGTGGCAGGTGGGGCGACGCACACAGCTCGTCCACGAGCGCGGCGTAGAGTGGGAGCGTCGCCTCGCGATAGGTCCGGAAGAACAGGACGCTTCGCGCAGCCGCGGATGGCATTGTCATCTCCTCTGGCTGGAAACTCACTGGAGGACCGGCACCGGCACGTCGGTCGCAGCCGCGCACATAAAGCCGCGCGGGACGTGCAGGCGTGCCCCCGGCCAAGCCGCAAAAGCCGCCTGCGCGATCTGGAGCGTCTGGTCGGTCAGGCGCGCGTAAACCGGCACCAAAGAGCTGCCCTCATATTTCACCGGAAGAGCAAGCGGCTCGGCATCCCAACCCGTCTCCGTGAGGCGTTCAATGAGGGCGGGATGCAACTGAACAAGGAGGCCTTCGAGATCGAGCGCCTCAGCTGCGTAGGCTACGGCGCCGGAAACCACGTTCGAAAAGGCTGTCGCCATGGGCGATTCCCGCATCCGGAGTGCGACCGCGTGGCGTGTCCATTCGTAGATCCGCCGTCCCGTCGGTGCCGGGCGGCCCTGCAGGATTTCGGGGTAGAGATGCGAGAGCAGGTGCGGCCGGGTGGTCGGCAGGAGGCGAGCGTAAGCCAAAATCTCCGTGCCCTTCTCGCCGAGGACGTGAAAGCTGTCCGGCCCGTCGAATCGGTCGCGCTCGCGGCAATCGGCCTGTCGACAGCCCTCCCATCGGAGATGTTCGACGAAGTACGCATGGCGAAAGGCATAGATCCGATTCGCCATCTGCGGATCAGTCGTATCGACATCACCAGATAAAAGCGTGAACATTTTGGCCCCCTTGAAGATAACCATTAAGATCTTCAAGGACAGCCGCGCGGTCTAGCCGTAAAAATGCGGAGTTTCGCAGGTTACAACATCAGTCTATGATTCCGCGACGCAGGGCCTCCGCTACGCTCTGGACGCGACTTACCGCGCCCAGCTTGCGCGCGGCACTGATGAGATACTGCTCGACGGTCCGCCTGGAGAGCGACAGGATCACCGAGATCTCCCAAGCCGTCTTGCCAACCGCGGACCACTTCAGGCACTCAACCTCGCGACCTGTCAGGTGCGCCGCTGCAGGAGGCTTGTCGTCTGCGCTGACCGCCCGGCTCAGGATCGCCCGCGCCGCCAAGAGGGCGTAGATGCCGATCAGGTGCAGCGCGGCGCGCTCGTCGTTTGAGGGCGCGAGCCGTTGCCCGCCGAAGCTGAGGCCCGACTCACCGCCCCCGGCATGATGAAGCGGTACACAGAAGCCTTCTACCAAGCCGAAGGCCCGCGCCTCCTCCAGCACGATCTGACCGTCGCGACCGCCAGGCGTAACGAGCGCCTCGCGCCAGAGGAAAGGATCGACGCTGCGCCGGATGTGCCGGATGACCGGGTCGACCTGAACGAATCGCTCGGCCTGATAGCGTCGCTCCCACTCAGCGGGCCAACCTGAAAGGGTCGCGCAATCGAGAAGATTCTGTGTCGGCGACCTTGGAAGCCGTCCCATCAAGAAGGTGTCGTAGCCGAAAATGCGCCCACTTAATTTCAGCTCTAGAAGGATATCTTCCAGACAATTGGCGCTACGGAGCTTCGCAACGACATCGAATGCGGATTGCGGAAAGCATTTCATCGAAGACGATACCCGATCGGGAAAGCCTCCGCCCAGACGATGAAGTATCGCTAAGATTTATCTCTCGACCGCAGCGTCAGCTAGACAACTGCAGGACTGCCCTCCGGTACGCATTTAGTCTACACAAAGACCTGGACCGGTCCGCATTGGAGATGCGGCGGATTCGCAGGACATGAAGTGCAGGCGTCCTTTACCCAGCCAAATACGCCAACAATGAGCGGACCGATGAGTATGCCGACTCTCAACGGACTCGATTTATAAAATTCTGAGAAATTGTTGGACGCCGGCGCCCAAACTCAAGAGGATCAGAACCCAGAGCATGAGGCTAACAGCGAGGGCTGCGACGCGAAGCACGAGCGGAGGCCGGGCGGGCTGGAAGCGTTGACGCCGACCAAGACCAGTGGCGTGCTCGGCGAGCCAAGCATCGAACTGCTCCTGAGGAGTGGCTTTCGAATCGCACGCCATGACCTCAGCGCTACGCCGGTCAATTCGATCCGTCCATCTGCTTGATGGACCCACAGCCACCGCTTTCCGCTCCACTGGTGGGGCAAATGGTGGGGCAACTCATACGTGAAGCTGAAAAAGCCTTACGTATCAACGAACTCTGGCGGAAGGGGTGGGATTCGAACCCACGGTGGAGTTGCCCCCACGGCGGTTTTCAAGACCGCTGCCTTAAACCACTCGGCCACCCTTCCTGACGGGTCTGCGGCGTTACGGTTACGGCCGCGGCAGAGGCTGCGTCAACAGGAGAACAACCGGTTGACCTTCCGAAGCATTCCGCCTATCTCACCGCCCACGCCCGGCGCCGCTCGATACGGAACGGGTTTCGCCCAGCCCCATCCGGTAGGGATGCGCTCGGCTGAAGGCTTTGGGGGATAGTTTAACGGTAGAACGGTGGACTCTGACTCCTCTAGTCCTGGTTCGAATCCAGGTCCCCCAGCCACCTGATTTCCTAAGTCATTCTGATCGCTGAGCTTTAGGTCACGCCGTCCCGCGGTGTGGGCCCCCTGCTACACACCGCTGCTACACAAGCCGCCTTCGGCGGCGAAGGAGCGGTGTGGGTGGACTCGCCAACCTCGTCCTGCGCGGACGGGTCTTCTACTTCCGGCGCCGCGTGCCCGCCGACCTCCGGGAGCGGCTGGGCCGGCGGGAACTTGTGCGCAGCCTCGGGACCATCGACCAGAGGGCTGCGCGGTCGAACGCCTGTTGGCTATATCTCGCCTCGGAGGGCCTGTTCACGGGCCTGCGCGCGACGCCGATGCTGACCGACACCGAACTCTCCCGCCTCGTGCAGGATTTCTACGCCTCCGTGCTGCAGGGCGACGATGCGGTCCGGCTCGTGCGGGCCGAACCGCTGCCCTCCCACCTCGTGGCGGCCAAGCGCGACTTCTATGGAAAGGTCGCGGCCCGCGCCCGTGAGGCGCTGGCCGGCGATGGGTTCGGCGAGGCCCGCGAGATCGCGGCCTCGCTCCTGCGCCGCCAGGGTATCGCGACGGCCACCTTCGGCGTCGCCGAGTGGAACCAGGTGCGCCAGGCCGTACTCAAGGCCGGCATCGACGTCGCCGAGGCGATGCAGGCGCGCTGCGCGGGCGACTTCGAGCACGAGCCGAAGGACCGGCGCCTGAAGATGGCGCTCGCCACGCTGGCGTCCGAACCGGCCCCTGCACCGGCATCCGTGGCCCCCGCGGCTGCGCCATCCACATCGACCTCCGAGCACGTTCCGGCGGAGGCGGCTATGTCCAAGCCGTTGTCCGAACTCTGGCCGGCCTTCTGCGAGCAGCAGACCGTCTCGGGTGCCTGGGAGGGGCAGACGGCTTCGCAGGCGAGAGCCACCTTCCGCCTCTTCATCGACGTGTGCGGCGATAAATCATTGGCGGCCTACACCCGCGGGGATGCGAGCCGCTTCAAACAGCAGGCCGAGCGCCTGCCGGCGCTCTACGCAAAATCCCCGCGCTACCGCGACAAAAGCGTTGCTGAGATCATAGCGCTGTACGCCGAGGATACGGGGACAACCAGGGGCAAGCCCCTGACCGCCAAGACGATCAAGCGCCACTTCTCGGCCCTCTCGACGTTCTGGGAGGAGGCCGAAGCCAGTGGCGATGTTGCCGGCAATATCTTCAAGGGCTTTCGCTTCGGCGCGGCCAAGAAGGCCACCGAGCAGCGGCAGATGTGGGAGAAGGCAGAACTTGCGCGCTTGTTCGCCACGCCGATCTGGACCGGCTGCCTGTCGGAGCAGAGGCGGACGGCGCCGGGCTCGCTGATACTGCGCGACGAGAAGTTCTGGCTGCCCTTGATCGCCGTGTTCTCCGGCCTGCGCCAGGAGGAGATCTGCCAATTGCACGTTGCCGATGTGCAGCAGAGCGAGGGTATCTGGTTCTTCGACATCAATGACAAGGGCGCGCGCAAGCTCAAGAACCGGTCCGCCGCGCGGCGTGTTCCCGTCCATGCAGAGCTGATCCGCCTCGGCCTGCTCGACGAGGTCGCGGCACGGCGACGCGCGGGCGAGGCGCGTCTTTTCCCGCAATTGGAGGGCGGGGGCGCCGACGGGCGTCTGGGCCACGCCTACGCCAAGGCGTTCACCCGCTACCGGCAGGATGTCAGCCTCTACCGGTCCGGCCTCGATTTCCACTCCTTCCGGCACAGCGCCACGACCTTCATGCACCAGGCGGGCATCCACGCCACCGTCGTCGATCATGTCACAGGCCACGTCACGGCAGGCGAGACCGCGCGCTACACCAAGCGCTCCAGCCTGCAACAGATGCAGCAGGCCATCGACGCGATCGCCATCGACGTCGACCTCTCGGCGCTTCACCGTCCGCCTGGATGATCCGCCCGCATCTGTTGCGGATCTGTTGGCCCGCCTGGGGGATACGCCAAGCCCCCCATGGGCTCCGGTCCCCGCCGCTAACCAGGTGGATCCAGGGGACAGCCGGATCGCAAGCCGAAGGGCATCGGCAGCAAGCGGACGGGCTCGGCAACGAGCTGCTCGGGAGAGGGCCCATCCGCAGGATGGAGGAAGGGATCGCTCCTGCCCTCCTGGACGACCCGAGCCGCTACGGATCGCACGGCAAGGGTCCTGTCCGCGCTGGCTGCCCGAGAGGGCGGGAAGCGGTGCGTAAAGGCCGACAGCCCAACCCCGGCCTGCCTGTCACAAGGTTGCACCTCGATCCGACGGTTGACCGATAGCGTGGCTCCGGGGTTCCTGACCTCAAAGCGCATAGGCTCAACTGGCTTCGCCGCCGCAAGGCGAAGCCTTGCCTGGCGGCAAGACGGCCTCCCTCCAACGTTCACCAGGGTTCCTGGGGCTGCAGCCTCGGACAACAGACAGGATCCGAACCCTGACTCTGATCAATCTCTGGAACGGGCCACGGCACCGAGCCTGCCCGACGACCTCCTCTTGGTGCTCTCCTCGACGAGGCCGGCCGCGCCTGAGGCGCGGGAGCGGGCCCGCCTATATGGCCCCGCCCACGGCCGCGGCGCCGGGGCATCCTTCGTCCAGGAGCATCATCATGGCAGCCGAGACCACCACCACCGAGATCAGCCCGCCCCGCGCGCCGGCGCCCGAACGGCCGAGCAACCCCTTCGTCGAGGCCGCCCTGAAAGGGCTGCCGAAGGCGGAGCTAGGCGGCCCGACCGCGGCGGAGCTGGAGGCGGAACTCTGGGCGGACGTACCAGGCTACAACGAGGACTGAGCGATCAGTCCGCATCGGCATCCTGCGCTCGCCCTTCGCGACGGCGGCGAAGATCGCACCTATGGCAGAAGGGGCGGCATCGGCCGCCCCTTCTTTGCTGTCGGCTCAAACCGTGTCCGACCATGATGCCGATCTCGGCTCGCCCCCCGGGCGCCTCGCGCTCCTGAAGCTGCCGGTCCCAACTTCGTCGGCAAGGAGGAGGCGGTCGAAGCGAACGCTACCAGTTCTACCCCTCAAGAGCCGCGCGCGGGCTGGTTGGAGGCTGGTCAGAGGTCGATATACGCGTAGATCTCCTTCCGCCTCACCCAAGCAATTCCCCCCTCCGCTCCGACGGAGGCGGAGCGGAGGGGATGGTGTACGCCTGCCCCTCCGCTCTCCTTCCTGACGCTCTGCAACCACCCTCTCCCTGATCCTCCGCCTGCCAATGGCTACGACAAGCAAGCCGGCCGCCCCTGAGCCGAATGTGAGCAGGCGGCGTTCATTTGAGCGGTTGGTCTCCCTGCCGCTTCTAACCATCGCAAGGTCCCTCTGAACCCGCGCACTATCCTAAGCAGAGGCGTTCGTGATGCTGGAGAAGCCGTGGCGCGCTGAGAATACGTTCGGGTACGTGGAAAGGGACGTAACGTAGTGGTAGGAATTAGTTTTTCTGAGTTCCTGCCCCCAATGCACCCCCTTCGTTCCCCGGATCGTATCCTGGAAACGAAGGGGCTGGCGGCTCACCTACAGCTGCAGGGTGCGGATCGTGTCGCGCATCTGGAAGGACTTCAACTCCCAGCCCGAGTAGACCAGCTCGAAGCTGCCGGCCGTCAGGCGCGACTTGAAGCCAAAGGCCTCCTGAGCCTTCGTGCCGAGGCTCTGCGAGATCCCATGCATCTGCGGCATGCAGATCCGCATCGGCTCGGCATTTTCCGACGGCTGACGCGGCGGACGCAGAGCGAGGTGCAGCACCTCTTCGAGGTAGCGCGGCGTGCCATCTACATCAGACCAGTAAGAGCCAGGCTGCGTCGTCTTGAGAATGTAGCGCAGCCATACGTACTGCAGCTCATGCGCCTTCGACGGGCAGACCGGCCGGGGCTGGACGAGCTTGACGGCATCCTCCGGCATCTTGCAGCCGATGCTGTCGGCACCGTGGCGCGTGCATCGGTAGACAGCCTCCAGCCCGGGGCAGACGTCACGGGCCGGGCCCGTGCCCGGCCGCAAGCTCTGATGGGTAGCCAAGGGCTGCTCCGGGTAGCGGCAACGACTACAGGAAGGGATGAGGTCCGCTTCCCCCGCCCACCACCGGTGGGCAAACCGCGCGAAGGCTGCCTTCATCCCGGGCGGGAGCACGCAGAGCAGGTGGGCGTGCAGGCCGCGCTGGCGGCCATATTCAAAAACATAGACGTAGTGATAGGCGCCCCCCAGGCGCGGGCGCCCGTCCGGCAACCGCCGCCCCGCCCCGGCAACGGCGAGATAGCGCTTGGCCTCCTTGTTGAAACGGGACATCGCTGCGGCCGCGGCGCGGTCGTCGAGGCCCATCGTGCCGAAGCCGATGTTGAGATGGGCATTGAAGTGCAGGCCGTAGCGCCACGTCAGAAACGAGGTGGCATTGTAAAGCTTTACAGCGGTCTGAGGCGAGAGGCCGGGCTCCCGCCAGGTGAGGCGGCCATCCATCGGCGGCATCTCCACCTCGTGGTAGACGGAGTGGTCCGGAAGGCTGTTGAGCAGGATGCGCGTGCTGCGGTCGAGAATGGTCATAGCTATCATCCGATGAGTTCTTCGCCCTTCGTCTGGACGACGGGGGCGCTGTGCAGGGAAGGCGGCTGATTGCGAGGCCTCGCAATCAGCCTCGATTCTTGAAGATGGAGGCGAGCCTTAAGCCGGCGCTTCGTCCTCGCCGACGTCGGCAAGCTGATTGAGCAGGGTCCGCTTCAGCGCTTCACCGTCGATCAAGAGGAGGTGCTCGCGCAGCGCGCGGCGGTGCTCGCGCATGTGCGACAGGATCAGCTCCGCCGCTCCTTGCGCAGCTACCGGCACCACTGCTCCGGCCGCCTCGGACAGCGCACCCTGCTTCATCGCCGTTGCCGTGCTGGGGGCAGGGATCTTGGCCGCTTGAATGCGGGCCTCGATCTCGGCGAGCTTCGGCCGCTCCTCGTTGCCGAGCTGACCGAGCACGGCAGCAAGGACTTCGGTCGGCGTCCCAGAGCTGGCGAGCAGGCAGATTGCCGACGCGGGCAAACCCATCGCTTCCGGGTGCTGCTGACAGAATGCTGCGACCTTCATGTAGCGCTGGGCGGTGCGGGCATCCCAACCGAAATGGCGCTTGAGCCAAGCACCGAAGGCGGCCTTCGGGTGGTCCTTGAGCTTCTTCTTGACGGCCACTAGCTCCAGGCCAATTGCCACGGTATGGCGGCGAAGTCCTACAAGATGGCCGTTGATGGCGGCAGCATGCGGCTCCAAGTCGGCGGCAACATCGTCGGGAATCTTGGTGTCCAACTCATCGACGGTCCGCTCCTCGGCCGCCTGCCGCAACTTCAGGATGAGATCTACGTCGGCTTCGTCGTTGCCGTGAGGGATAGGAACAGGTAGGTGGATCTCGGACATGTCAGCCTCTTTTCTGCTGACCGCCGGGTCAGCCCACCATATAGCCCGGCGCCACTCAACTCACTTACCTTAGCCGTTGAAATGATACGGATTTAGGATCTTTAGCCAAAACCTCGCCTTTTCTTGTTTATATTCCTGATCTGGTTTGGTGCGCTGAACTTACCGACCGTTCGGGCCCAGCCCATCGCTACACCCTTAGATGCGGATCGATGCCGGCGGAGGCAGAACACCTTAGGTATTGCCGGTTGCTGAGCCGCCTGTTCATCGACGTTCAGCTTGCGAGGGTCTTCAGGTTCGAAAAAACGACAACTTGTCGCTTTGCCTCTATGCCGGCGACGAGAGTGAAGTGGACTGCCCCCGACCCCGGCGCGCAAACATCATGAGCCGGCGACCGGGTTGAGCTGCGGGACATTGAAACGTCATCGGGATGCAGGACAACGCGCGACAGAGGGGCCTCCGTGCATCCGAGCTGAAATCGCGGCGAGAGTTGCGCTGACATTCTAATACCGGCCCTGCAAGGTCGTGAAAGCCCGGCTCGACCTGTCGATCTCGTCTGAGCAGGTGATGACGCAGGAGGTGCCAACCTCGCCCGTCTGCGGCTGAGCCGCTTCGGTCACATTGCGCATGAGTCCGTCGGATCATGAATGGGGCAAGGCGCCACTGAAGCGTTTGCGCTACTGTCGCCCATACCGGGCGGATCAGCTTCGCACCGCGTAACGCTGTAGATTCCCGCGCAGAAAGTTCGTCCCAATCAGCTATTTGGCTACTGATTGAGCTGGTTGCGGGCTAAATACAAAAGGGAGGGAGAGACGATCATCCCCCTCCTGAGCAGGAGCGGGGCTGATCTCGCCGGCGACAGGCGGACACGTCGGCCGAGCAAGCTAAACTTCCCCTGCCTGGACGGAATGGAAGCCGAGCCCGCGCTGATGCGGGTGTTCGGAGTTTCCCTGGATGCCATGCACTTGCCTGCCTCGATCCCGCTGCACCGTGACCGCCCCGACGGGCCCAGTCCCGGCCGCCGATGGTGCCCACCGGACAGGATCGGTCGGAATAGCGGCTTCGTCTGCTTCGATGCCGACGCGCCCCGTGCCCCTGGTGCCCGAGGACGTGCTTAGACGGCAGGATGTGTTCGTCTCCACCGACACTCGCTTTGCCGCCGCGTGCCGCCTGCTGGCCTCGCTCTGGCGGGAGGAGCACGGTCTGCCGGCCGGGCAGCACCGCCTGGAGCCGCGCCGGGCCGGGGGCCGGACCGCTTCGTCCACGACACCCGGCATCAGCCGGTCGAAGTCCGTCCGTCTGGCCTCCCGGCTCTCGACGGCCGCGGCGCGGGCGGGCGCCACCTTCCTGAGCCCGGCCATCGCCGCTCACGTCCGGGAGATCCTGCTGTTTCGCGAGCCCGGCGCGCTGTTCGAGGAGGCCCGGCTGTGGGGCAACCTCCTGTCCAGCCAGGCCCTGACCCTGAACCTCTTCGTCCCCCTGGCACTCGACCCCGTCCGGGCCGCGGCGGTGTTCCGCCGCCTGCTGCCGAGCTTCGTCGGCACCGTCACCGGCATCCGCTTCGAGCACAGCCCCGGCCGGCGCGGGCCGGACTACTTCGGCGACGGTACGGCCTTCGACGTCCTCATCGACATCGTGACGCCTGAGGGCGAGCCCGCCTTCGTGGCGATCGAGGTCAAGTACACGGAGGGCGCCGGCGGCCCCGTCCCGGCGCCGCGGCAGCGCTACGCCGAGACCGCCCGGGAGAGCGGCCTCTACCGCGACCCCGATGCCGCTATCCTAGCCCGGCCAGGCTTCGAACAGCTTCGTCGCGAGCACGTCCTCGGCCAGCTCATGCTGCAGCATGGTCTGTACGGCCGGGGCCACTTCATCCTCCTCAGCCCGGCCCAGAACCGCTACGCCCAGGCCATGGGGCAACGCTATGCCGCCGAACCCGGCGACGCCGCTGAGGCTCCCGGCCGTGTCGGCTTCAGCACCCTGACCTTGGAGGCGGTGGTCGCCGCGATCCGTGAGGCCGGGGCAACCGATCTCGCGGCTTCGTTCACTGCCCGCTACCTCGACCTCGGCCGCGTCGCCCACTTCGTGCTTGCGCAAGCCGTACCGGCGGTGCCGGCTCCCCGGCGCCTCACCAGCAAGGCTAGGCCGGCCCGGTCGAACCCCAAACAGGTCTCGGATGCGGCTTCGCCCGATCTGCCTCGGACCAAGCCTGCAGCAAAGTCGAGCGCGTCACAGACCCAAGCTGACAGGCTGAAGCCGGACCTCGGCGGGACCCAGGTTCAGCCCCGCGCATGAGCGCGCTGCCGCCGCCTTCTCGCCGGGTGCTCGCCGATCTCGGAAGCACCTACCCGGCCCTGCGCTCCACGACCAGCATAACCGCTTCATCGGTCCAGCGGGCTCTGGCCGAGCTATGGAGCCTGCGGAACGCGCAGGCGACGACCTTCATGGTTTGAGACAGGGTCGAGGCCGTGGACATGCGCCACGTCGAGGATCGGGCCGTGCCACGGCACGCGCTCGGCCAGGAGGTCATGGTTCCCGCGGATCAGCCGCTTGCGACCGTTGAGGCGGTCGAAGCACCTTTGGGCATGCTCCTGGGTGCACCGGTAGGCGAAGTCGCCAAGGTGCCAGACCTCGTCTGCGGGGCGCACGACTGAGTTCCAGGCGGCAATGAGGGTCTCGTCGTGCTCCTCGACCGAGGCGAACGGCCTGAGGGTGCGCATGCTCCCCAGGATGAGGTTCGCATGGCCGAAATGTTGGTCGGATGTGTACAGGATCTGGGGCACGAAAGCCTCTCGCAGGCGCGGAGGCTCGGCACGCGGCGGGGCACTCCGGGGTCAATCGGACGGGTGCGAGGTCACGCGTTTCACGGTGAAGGATCCCTCGAAGGAGGCGTGACCGCCTGGGCGAAAGCCCGGGGCAACCCGCGGGGAAGGCGCGTGGGGGTCCCGTCCACTGCCAAATCACGTCCGCGCGAAGCTGCGCGCGTTGCTCAGGCGACCGGTGCCGTGCTTGGCACGTCGTAAAATTTCGCATCGAGCCGTGATTCAAGCCGGTGATTCAGCAACGCCTGGAAGATGTCGCGACAGCTCTCGGCGGTGGGCACGATCCGCCCCTGATCGTCGAAGGTGATGTTGAGGCTCATGTTCTTGCACTCTGCCTGGAGGCGAGCCATGAACGTCACGTCCTTGTAGTGACCCTTCGTCTGGATCGCGATGGGCCGGGCGAGCTGGATCTTGTTGGAT
>NZ_BACT01000467.1:0-5313 GCF_000333255.1 Methylobacterium sp. B1
CTACACACCTTCACGCGGATCAAGCACACCTACACCGACCCGTGGCACGATTATCAGCCCACCGAGGGCGACCCGTGGGACGACCGAGCGGCCCAGGCGGTCCAGGGCGTGATCGAGACCGAGCGCAGCTTCATCCGCGCGCCCTCGCACAGCCAGTCCCGCCGGCTCGCCAAGATCGCCATGGCGAAGGGCAACCCGCGCTTCCGGCTCTCCGGCCTGCGGCTCTCGCCCGCCGGGCTGCCGGCCTACGGCGCGCCGACCGTGCGGCTGGTCCTGCCGTCCTTCGGCATCGCCACGACCTTCGCGGTGATGCGCGGCACGCTGGCGATGGCGGGCAACGCGCTGACCGGCGTCAAGCTCGACCTCGTCGCCCTGGACGCCTCGGCCTACGCCTGGGCTCCGGCCGAGGAAGGGGCCCGGCCGCCCCTGCCCGACACGGCGACCTGAGGCCGGCATGGCGGCGCCCCTGCCGTGGCCCGGAATCCTGGTGCCGTCCGCCGAGGACTGGTCCCTGCGCGGCGGCACCCGATCCGGCGGCCAGAGCTTCGAGGGCAACGAAGTGCTCGTCGCCTCGCCCACCGCCCGGTGGAAGGCGGCGCTGACGATCCCGGCCTTCGGCCGGGACAGGGTCTGCGCCCTGCGCCGGGTCGTGGCCCTCGGCCGCTCCCAGCTCTGGTCCGTCGGCCCGTACGAGCGGCCCCGGGCGCCCTGGCCGATCGAGCCGGTGGTGGGCGGCGCGGTCACCGACCGGACCCCCGGCCTCGCGCAGCCGCCGCTGGCCTTCAGCCTGATGCTGGACGCGGCCGCGAACGCCGCCGCCATCGCGATCCGGCGCGACCGGGGCGGCCTCCTGGCGCCCGGGGATGATCTTCTCGATCGGCGGCCGCCTGCACGTCATCGTCGGCCTGACCACCGCCGACCCGGCCGATCCGGCGAGCGGCCTGGCGATCCCCGGCGGCGTCGGGGTGGCGATCCGGCCGTGGCTGCGCACGGACCTGCCCGCCGGCACGCCGATCGCGTTCGGCGCACCGGTCGGCACGATGCGGCTCGCGAGCGACGACACCGGCGCCCTGGACCTGCAGCTGTCCCGGTACGGGACCGTGACCCTCGACCTCGTCGAAGCCTTCTGACGCTCCCCCACCAACGCGAGAACGGCATGGCCCTGTTGAAGCCCTCGCTCGGCTCGACACCGTCGGACAACGTCGCACGCATCGGCAATGCGTTCGATGTCATCGAGGGCCTGAGCGCGGCCCTCGCGGACGAGCAGGCGGCGCGCGTCGCCGGCCTCGCCGCCGAGGGACGCGCCCGCGACGGCGCGATCGCGGCGGCCGTCGCGGCTGAGGGCCAGCTTCGCCAGGCCGCCGTCGTCGCCGAGGGCCGGGCGCGGGGCGACGCCATCGCCCGGGAGCAGCAGGACCGGACGGCGGCGGTCGTCGCCGAGGGCCGGGCCCGGGCCGCGAGCGACACGGCCCTGGGGGCGCTGATCGAGCGCTACCGCGCCGACGGCGTCGCCGACACCGCGCGCGTCGGGGAGGCCGGATGGGCCTTCGCCTTCGCGGCGACCGTGGCGGAGCTTCAGGGCGACGGCTCGGCCCTGCCGGCCTTGCCGGCGGCGCTGCGCGCGTTCGGGGACAACGGCGCGGTGGCGCGCCTGACCGGGCCCGGCCTCGTCGCCACGCGCAGGCGGGTCGCGATCGAGCCCGGCCGCGTCTAACGCGCCCGGTGGGTGGTGCAGCGCCGGGCCGACGCCGCGGATCCGGCCAACGACGCGATCCGGCTGGGGATCGCGTGGTTCGACCAGGCGGGCAACCGGCTGCCGGACGGCGCGGGATCGTCGTTCACGGCCGTGGCCGATCTGAAGGGGACGACGGTCGCGTCCGGCCGCGTCGAGCGGCAGACCACCCTGGGGCGGCAGGCGGGCGCCGGGACGCTGGTCGTCGCCCCCCGCGCGGCCCGGTACGCCCGGCCGTTCGTGCGCGTGTTCGGCCCGGATCCGGTCACCGACATCGAGGTGCTGCAGCTCGACGACGTGTCGAACGCGAGCGTGTTCGCGCCGCTCGCGGCCGACGCCCTGGCGCGCCTCACCGCGCTGGAGAGCGGCCACCTCGCCGTCCGCGTGGCCGCCCTGGAGAGCGCCGTGCAGACCCCGCTCTGCCTCACCTTCGCCAGCCGGGGCGACGCCGCCGCGGCGACGATCCCCGCCCAGGTCACGACCCTGGCCCTGCGCGGGCGCATGCAGGCGGGAGACGGCCGGGGCGGCGATTACCTGCGCGTCGCCACGCCGCCGCCCGCGGGACAGGGCTTCCGCTCCCGGGACGGCGCCTACTGGGCGTCCGTCCGGCCCCTCGACCTCGCCCTGGGCGGCCAGCCCTCGGTCGCGGATCCCGGGCCGGCCTGGTCGGGCTACCGGCGCCTCCACGACACCTTCCGGGTCGCCGTGAACGACTATCCCGCGGACGCGCAGTTCGGCTCGAACCTCTACGGGGTCACCGAGGCCGTCGTCGGGGCGGTGGAGGTGCCCGCGGCGAGCGACGCCGGCAATCACAGCGTCGGCGTCGCCGGCTACGCGCGCACGTCTTCGAGCAGCCAGGGCGGCGTCGGCCTGTTCGGCGGGGCCTTCGCCGGCGCGAACGGTCAGCCTCCGGGCGCCGCGTCGATCTGGGGCGCCAACACCCTGGTGTCGAACTGCGCGCACCACGTCGATCCCTGGGGCTTCACCGACGTGATCGCCTACGGGATCGAACTGGACTTCAACATCCGGAAGCAGAAGGACGGGTCGGACGTCAACGTGCCGGTGCGCGGCCTGTACTTCATCGGCGACAGCGACACCAACGGCCTGGCGATCTGCACCGTGATCGAGGTCGATCAGATCGGCATCAACCGGGGGATCCCCTGGAAGACCGTGCTCGTCACCAACGACGGCGCCGCCCAGGTCGCCCTGGACATCGGCGCGACCGCCAAGACCCCGAATGCCGGATCCCAGCCGATCAACCTCCGGGCGATCGGCCCGGGCGGCGCCGGCCGCGCGGGCCTGATCCAGCTCAGTCCCCTGGGCGACCTCGTGCTGTCGCCCCACCGGGGCAGCGGCGTCAACGTCGTCGACACGGCCGGGTCGGTCGCGCTCCAGGCCGCCGCCGGCCTGTTCAAGGTCAACGCCGACGGCAGCGGCGCCCGGCCGGTCACCTACGGCCCCTCCGACAGCGCCGGCGCCGGCTACCGGGCCCTGCGCGTCCCGAACTGACCGCTCCGCAATCCGCAACCGGAGATTCGCCATGGCCCAGCTGATCGAGACGGCCGAGCAGCACGTCGCGCTGCATCTCGGGACCCTGACCGCGCAGAACTTCGCCCTCGCCTGCGCCCTGGAGCGGCGCGACCGGCTGCTCGCCGAGGCGCAGGCGCGGATCGACGCCCTGGAGGCCGAACTCGCCGCGTCGAAGCCGTCGGCCCCCGACCGGGCCGACGCCACCGCGGTCCCGGCCGAGAGCGCCCCGTGAGCCCGGCGCCGCTCACCTATGCGTGGCGGATGGCGCGGGCCGATGTCGCGCCGCTCGGCCTGATCCTGCGGGGCCTCGACGTCGCGTCCGGGCAGATCGTCCCGCTGCCCGCGGGCGGGCAGTCGATCGCCTGGAGCGTCGGGCCTGCCCGGCCGCCCGCGCGCACTGACCACGGAGGCCGGCGGCGGCCTCGCGACGGATGCCGACGGCGTCCTGCGCTTCCCGCTGAGCCAAGCCGACCTCGCCGGCGCCGCCCCACGGGCCGCGATGCCGGTGGTCGTGCGGATCCGGGAGGGCGACGGCACCGGCCGCACCGTCCTGCTCGGCACCCTCGAACTGCTGGACTGAGCCGATGACCGTGGAGACCACACTCGCAGCCGACCTCGCCCAAAGCTTCGCCGGGCGGGTGATCGAGTCGGTGATCCCGTACACGGTCGAGGTGGTGCTGCCGTTCTCGACCGGCACCGTGACCGAGGCGCTCGCCGCGATCCGCGACGGGGTCGACGGAAGCCGCAACACGCTGCGCCTGCTGTCGGACGCGCTCGACGCCAGCGCCGGCGAGACCCTGCGCGCCGCCGACGCGCAGGCCTTCGTCGACGCGCTCCTGTTCGGTTGAGGCCCCGATGAAGAGACCCCTGTTCGGCGGCGTCGCCTTCGCGCCGGCGCAGCGCACCCTCGATTTCTCGGGCGTGGCCGGCTTCGACGTGCGGGCGTTGCTCGCCGTGATCGACCTGAGCCGGTCGGCGCTCCTCTACGCCGCCGGCAAGCCGGGCTGCGGCTACACCGCCCTCGACGGCTCCGTGCTGACGCTGGCGGTCGACACCGCCGAGATGGCGGCGTCGGACCAGCTGCTCGTCCTCTACGACGACGGCACCGCCGTCCTGCCGACGGGGGCGGCGATCGCGGCCCGGCAGCCGGCGTTCGGCACCGCCGGACGCGCGAGCCCCGACGTGCTCTCGGTCCAGGGCGTCGCGGCCGGCACGCCGATCCCGGTGGCACTGGTGGCGCAGGCCCCGGGCGAGGGCGGGGCGATCGCCCGCACCGTCTACGCCGCGTCCGCGGCGGCCGCCGGCCAGCTCGTCAAGGGCGCCCCCGGCCGCGTGCTCACGCTCACGGCCTGGAACGGCGACACGGCCCCAATCTGGGTGAAGCTGTTCGACATCGCCGCGCCGCCGGGCCTGGGCACGGATGCGGCGGCCTGGGAGGCGATGGTGCCCCCCGGCGGCACGCTCGTCGTGCCCTTCGGCGCTCTCGGCCTGTCCTTCGGCGCCGGCATCGCGGTCGGCTTCTCCGGGGCGCAGGGCCGCACCGACGCCACCGCCCTCAAGGCCGCGAACAAGGCGGGCGTCAGCCTCGCCGTGACGTAGCCGCGGTGCCGATTCGGCGCCGCTCCCCCTCCACCCGGACCCCCGTGAGGCCGACATGACCGCTCCCCTCGTGCGGGCGACCTTCTTCGCGCGGCTGCGCGCGACGGGGTTGCTCGGCGCCACCCTCGCGCAGACCGAGGTCGACGGGCTGACCGGCCTTCTCGACGCCTGGGAGCGCCTGGGCTGGCCCGGCGATCTGCGCCACGTCGCCTACACCCTGGCCACCGCCTGGCACGAATGCCGGCTGAACCTGGCGATCCGCGAGGACGGTCTCGGCCGCGGGCATCCCTACGGCGTGCCGGTGGACGGCCGGGTCTATTACGGCCGCGGCGCCAGCCAGCTCACCTGGCTCGACAATTACCGGCGGTTCGGCCGGCGGCTCGGCCTCGACCTCGTCGGCGATCCGGACTTGGCGCTCGTGCCAGAGACGAGCGCGGCGATCCTGATCGTCG
>NZ_BACT01000466.1:0-1006 GCF_000333255.1 Methylobacterium sp. B1
ATGATCAACCGGAGACGGCCATGGAATCCCGAGATCCCGGAGACCAACAGCTGAGCGCCTTCCTGCGCGCCATGGCCCGGGCGAGCTTCGCCTGGGGGACGTGCGATTGCGCGCTGGTGATGGCCGACTGGTGCCGCGTCCGCCGCGGCGTCGATCCGGCGGCGCGCCTGCGCGGGCGCTACCGCACGGCGCGGGGCGCCCGGCGGACGGTCCGCCGCCGCGGCGGCTTCGAGACGGTGGTGCGCGCGCTGATGACGGAATCCGGCTTCGCGACCACCGAATCCCCGCGCACCGGCGATGTCGGCCTCGTCGCGCACCCGCGCGTCGGGCCGGCCTGCGCGATCCGCTGCCCTCTGGGCTGGGCGGTGAAGAGCCCCGCCGGCCTCGCGCTCGGCCCCTGGCCGGCCCGCGTGGCCTGGCGCGTCTGATGCCGGCCGCGATCGGCGCCGCCCTGATCGGCGAGCTGGCGCTCGGCGCCACCGCCGAACTCGTCGTCGGCTACGCGGTCGTGACGGTCGGCACCGTGGCCCTGCAATACGGCGCCCAGGCCCTGCTCGGCTCCGACAAGCGGGCCGACCACCAGGTCACCGTCCGGCAGGCGGTGGCGCCGCGCCGCCGGGTCCTCGGCCAGGCCAAGCTCGGCGGCGTGATCTTCGCGCTGGAGACGCTGAAGTTCAACGACACCAACACGGTCCTGTACCGCGGCGCCGTGCATTGCGTCGGGCCGGTGCAGATCCTGCAATACTGGTTCGGGGACGTGAAGACCGGCCTCGGGGCCGGCTCCGGCGGCTTCGTCCCGGACAGCGTCTACCAGGGCAAGGTCGTGATCGAGGGCCATGCCGGCACCGAGGACCAGCCGGCCTCGGCCGCCCTGCTGAAGCTGCCGTTCTGGACCGACGCCATGCGGCTCAGGGGGCTGTGCTACAGCGTCCTCCTGGGCACGCCGCTCAAGAAGGGCAGCCGGATCTTCCCCGAGGCGCACCGGACGTCCGGTTGCTGGGGGCGG
>NZ_BACT01000465.1:0-5899 GCF_000333255.1 Methylobacterium sp. B1
CGTCAGCATCCGGACGCGCCTTCCGCCTACGCCCCCCTCATCCACAACTCTACGGGAAGTTGCGGAAACTGCCTAGTCGGAAGAGGGGCTTCCGGCGCCGGTTCCGTGTTTCCGAACATGTCTCGACCGGGCCGTCGGTCCGCGTCGCGGACAGGCCTCGGTCAGGTCGCGGTCAGGTCTCGGTCCGGCCGAGGGCGTAGAGAGTGATGGCGGCGGCGTTCGAGACGTTGAGGCTGCGGATCGCCCCCGCGAAGGGGATCCGCGCCAGCAGGTCGCAGCAGCTCCGGGTGCGCTCGCGCAGCCCCTTGCCCTCGGCGCCCAGCACGATCACCAGCGGCCGGGCGACCGTCACGGCGTCGAGGCTTTCCGGCGCGTCGGAATCGAGGCCGACCCGGGTGAAGCCGCGTTCCCCCAGGGCGATCAGCGCCTCGGCGAGGTTCCGGACGGTCACGAACGGCACGTGCTCCAGGCCGCCGGAGGCGGATTTCGCCAGGACCCCGGTTGCGCCCGGGGCGTGGCGCGCCGTGGTGACGATCCCCGCCACCCCGAAGGCCGCGGCGGTGCGGACGATCGCCCCGACATTGTGCGGGTCGGTGATCTGGTCGAGCGCCAGCAGCAGCGCGTCGGCGGGCAGATCGTCGAGCCCCGGGGCGGGCAGGGGCTCGGCCTCGAGATACAGCCCCTGGTGGACGGCGTCCGGTCCGAGCAGGCGGCCGATCTCGCTCGGCCGGACCAGTTCCGGGGTGATCCGCAAGGCGCCGCCGAACTCCGCCTCCAGCCGCGCCGCCGCGTTCTCGGTGGCGAGCAGCCGCTGCAGGCCGCGCTGCGCATTGCCCAGGGCCTGAACCACGGGATGCCAGCCATAGAGCACGGCCGGCCCGTCGCCGTCCGCCTCCCGCTGGCGGCCCGCCGCGCCGGGACGGCTGCCGGGGCGGTTGCCGGGCCGCAGAGCCGGACGTCGGGGCCCGTGCGGGCGATTCGGGGCGGGGCGACTGCCGGACGGACGGCCGTCATCGCGGCGGTCCGTCATCGGGATTCGATCGGGAAGGGAGGCATCGGCACGCTCTTCATCTGAGGGCCCTCTGGGACGGCTCCGAGAAACCGGGCGGCATCGCCCGCGTCAAGCCGCCATCGCGGGGATCGCGACGGTCCCCGTGACGAAGCCGGCCGGCCCGCCGCCATCCAGGCTCTGCGGATCGTCAAGCGGCGACGGCGGCAATTCGAGGGAATGTGGAAAACCATCATACATTCCCTTCGTACCCTGTGCGCTTCCGGTGCGGTCAGGGTTCGTTCGTCAGAACGAACGGGCTCTCCGACACTAGGAAGATTATCTGGAAGAGTCTTTCAGAGAGTCAGTTCGGCAAGTTATATGCAGTCCGAAATTCCTCATTCTGGCCATGGGGTTGATGTGGTTTTGCGCATCCGACTCTGCGTGGGTGCGCATCGAACTCTGCGCGGTCGCGTATCGGATTCTGCGCCGGACCGGCGACGTGGCGTATCGGAATCTGCGCGGCAGCGTATCGGATTCGGCGGGGATTCCGGCCCGCGCCGGTGGATAACGGGGACGGAACGCGGGCGGGTGGGCGTATCGGACTCTGCGTGGGATCGGGCGGCGGACGGACCCCGTATCGAACTCTGCGTCGCGCGGGGCCGGAGGGGCCCCGGAGAGCCGAGAGGGGCGGAGCGGGGGCGGAGCGGGATCGAAGCAGGATTGGAGCGGGGATGGAGGGGGGCCGCGGTCACCCGGCCCCGGTCATGCGCCTGCATTCGGGGGCGGGCCGGGAGCGGGGAAGCGTGGATTGCCGGGACAAGCCCGATCGAACCGGGTCCGCGGCGTCCGAATCGTGGCATGGCAGGATCGGGCCGTTCTCCCGTTCGCCGGACGAACGCGCCCCTGTGCCGCGGACCGAGGGGCGATGAGCATCGAGGAGAAGATCGCCGGGATCCACGACCCGGACCTGCAGGCCGAGATCGAGGCGGCGCGCGGCGGCTTTCTGTTCGCGCAGATCGTGGAGCACGTGTTCCACCGTCAGCGCGAGCGCGATGCCCAGGCCGCCCTCCTGGGTGAGGAGGAGAGCCGCCGGGCCGGCCTGTCGCGCGACCAGCGCCGCCGCGACGCGGTGCGCCTCGTGATCGAGAGCGAGCCGGCGCTCCCGTCGAGCCTCCAGCACATCCATTCGGTCCTGGCGCTGTGCGGCCTGCCCTACCGCGACCCCGGGCCGGTGCGCGAATTCTCCCGCAGCTACGGGCGCAACTCCCTCAGCCTGATCGCCGGCCGGATCAAGGATCCGGAGACGGGCGCCTTCGAGCCCCAGGGGCTGCCCTACGGCCCGAAGGCCCGGCTGGTCTTGCTGCACCTCTGCACCGAGGCCGTGCGCCAGCGCAGCCCCACCGTGAAGGTGGCCGAGACCCTGTCGGGCTTCATGCGCGAGATGGGCTTCGCGGTCACGGGGGGCGAGCGCGGCACCATCCGCCAGTTCAAGGAGCAGCTGAACCGGCTGGCCGCCTGCTCCATGCAGATCGGCCTCTGGGACGGGCGCGACAGCGCCACCACCCTCAACGTTCCGCCGTTCCGCAGCCTGGAACTGTGGCGCCCCCGCGCCGGCGAGGGGGCCGACGAGGCGGGGCGCACGGTGCGCTTCGACCCCGAATTCTACGAGACCCTGATCCGGCACGCCCTGCCGGTGGACGTGCGGGCGGCCCGGGCCTTCTCGGGCTCGGCGCGCAAGCTCGACCTGCTGTTCTGGACCGGCTACCGCCTGCGGTCGCTGCAGCGACCGCTCCGCCTGACCTGGGCCAACCTCCACGCGCAGTTCGGCGCCGAGAACGCCTCGATCCGCAGCTTCCGGCAGGCGTTCAAGGCGGATCTCGCGCATCTGCGCGAGGTCTTCCCGCGGCTGCCGCTGGTCCTCGACGAGGGCGGCCTGACCCTGCATCCGGCCGATCCGAGCACGCTGCTCGTGCCGCCCAGGCCGGCCGCCAAGGGAATGCGGAAGCGGGCAAGGGAATAAGGCTCGCCGGATGGAATATTCCGACTGTCGCTCAGGCGGTACGGGATATTCCGACTTAGAGCATTCCCACCGGTGCTGAGAACGGGTAGATGTTCCCTCAGGTCGGAGGGACCATCGCGTGGGCCTGTCGGAATCCGAGATCGAGGCGCGGCTCGCCGCGTTGCGGCGCCAGCGCGAGGCCCTCGACCGGCAGATCGCCGACCTCGTGCTCTACCTCGAGCTCGGCCGCCGCCTGGGAGCCGCCGGATCCGGGGCGAGGGCGGCATCGGATCCGGTCCCCGAGCCGGGGACGCGCCTTCGCGGAGACCCGGCCGACGATCCGGCGCTGGGGGACCCGGGCGTGCCGGGGGATCGGTCCGGACCGGCGGCGGAGGATTCCGGCGCGCCGCGCGGACGACGGGGGCGGAAGCCCGTCTGGAAGTGCATCCGGAGGCGCGTCCCGTGGTCCGGACCGATGCCGCCGGCGCCCGCGGCGCCATCCCGCCGGCCATCGCCTTCACGGAGGATGCCGCCGGCGCCCGCCGCTACGGCCGGGCCGTGGTGGAGGCGGCCTGCGCGGCGATCGGGCGCGCGGGCCGGCCGCTGCACGCGGCCGAGATCCTGGAGGTGCTCGTCGGGCAGGGCTTCACCCTGCCCGGCCGGGATCCGGTGGCGGCCCTCAACACGCGGCTGTGGAAGCGGTCCGGGCCGGGCGGGCCCCTGAGCCGGGTCGGTGAGGCCACCTACGCCCTGGCGCCGCCGGATCCGGAACCCGCCCGAGGGGGCCCGGTCACGCAGACGTGACGCCCGGCCGGGTCGCCCGCGCCCGCATGTTCGGGCACGCCGGCCGGCGCGGCCGACCGCCTGCGGGTCAAGCCGGGCATCGGCAGCCTCAGCCGGGGAGGGCGTGCCATGGACACGGTCATGAACACCGTCATGGACCCGATCGGCGTGATCGGCCGGCATTGGACGACCGGGACGCCGCGATGACGGCGGCCTTCGCGACGCCGGCCGCGCAGGTGTGCATCTTCCTTCTCGGCTGCGCGGTGATCCACGCCGCCCGCGCCCATGCGGATCTGATCACGCGGCCGCTCGCGGTCGCGGCCGTCGCAGCGGCCGTGCTGGTCCTCCTCGTCGCCTCCCTCGTCGCTTCTCGCGACCAAGCCCCGGAGGACGGCGAGACCTTCGACGCGGTCGCAGTCTACGGGGCTTCCTGAGCCGGCGACCGGGTCCGGGGCAGAGCCCGGCACGGCCCGGGCGGACCGCTCAATTGACGAGGCAGAAACCGAGACCGGTGCCGACCCGCCGCTCCTGCGCGCACCACGGCTTGGGCGTGGCGGACGGGGCCTTCAGGCTGGCGGTCGTCTGCGCGGCGTCGGCCGCGGTGCTGCGGAGCGCGAGGCTGCCGGGGGGCGTCGGGACCGGGTCGGGACGGGCCGCGTCCGGATCGGGAACGGATCCCAGGCGCAGTCTCGGCGCCACCCCGCCGTCCGGCATCGGGACGGGGGCGCTCGCCGCCACCGGCTGGGCGGGATCGGGCGGATGCAGCGTCGCAAGGCCGGGCATGTCCTGCGCCGCCGCGGCGCCGCACAGGACCAGGCATGCGGCCGAAGCCGCGAGGAACCTGATCATCGACGAAGCTCCTGACGAGTACCATTCCGCGGCCGATCCCGCGCTGCGGGCCTGCCGTAGCGGCGAGTCTGGCGGTCCGCCCGTTAAGGGGGCGCGAAGATTCAGGATTAACCGGTTGTGAAAACGATGGAATTCCGGGTTCCGACGAACCCGGGCGGCTCCCGGCCCGCGTCGGGACGGACCGGAAGGCGGCCCCGTCGACCGGTTGCCGCGACCGTCTGCCGCGACGCGGACAGGCCCGGGGGCGCCGTCCGCTCGGATCCGCGTGGAAACATCGGGGCGCCGCCGCAGGACCCACGGTCCCGCCTTCGGATCCCGCCCGGACCCCGCCCACCCCGCGTCCGCTTCGGGCCCGCGTCCGCACGGCCTGCTCCGACGCGCCCTGTGCCGAAGGGTCTGCCCCTTCGGCACAGGGCTTCCTAGTGGGCCGGGGCCGCCACCGCGGCGGCGAGCCGGTCGTGCGGGACTCCCGACCCGCCGACCACGGCGATCCGGCTGCCGGCGGCGCTGCGCCGGCTCGCCCAGTCGCCGATCATCTCCAGGCAGGTGTGGTCGATGGCCGCGAGGTTGTCGGTGGCGAGGCGGACCTCGCCACCCTCGGGGGTACGCTCCAGGGCCGCCGTGAGGCTCGGAAGCTGCAGGAAGGTCGCCGCCCCCGACAGGCGCAGCTCCGGCACGCCGGGCACCTCCGGGGCCGCCGCGTGCTCGATCCGGAGCCGGCCCTTGCGCAGGCTCGGCAGGGCCTGGATGAGGCTCAGGGCGAGGCCCGTGAGCACGCCGGAGAGCAGGTCCACCGCCACCACGGTGGCCATCGTGGCCAGCCAGATCGCGGCGGTCAGCCAGCCGTAGCGGGCCTGCAGGTGCAGGGCGTGGGCCGGGCTCGCCAGTCGCCAGCCGGTGACCACCAGGATGCCGGCGAGGCTCGCGGTCGGCACCAGGGCGAGCAGCCAGGGCAGGGCGAGCAGGAAGGCCAGGATCCAGGTCCCGTGCATCACCGTGGCGGCCCGGCTCACCGCTCCCGCCTGGACGTTGGCCGAGGAGCGTACGATCACCCCGGTCATCGGCAGCGCGCCGAGGAGTCCGCAGATCAGGTTGCCGATGCCCTGGGCGCCGAGCTCCCGGTTGAAGCGGGTGCGGGGGCCGTCATGCATCCGGTCGACAGCGGCCGCCGAGAGCAGGCTCTCGGCGCTGGCGATCACCGCGATGACCAGGGCCATGATCAGGATCTCGGCCTCGGCGAGGGGCGCCCAGGCCTCGGCCCCCGGCAGGGCGAGTCC
>NZ_BACT01000464.1:0-1713 GCF_000333255.1 Methylobacterium sp. B1
TCCTGGTTCGGCCTCGCCACGCAGCGCATCGATGCCCTGAAGGGCGTGGAGGACCGGCTCACCGCCGATCTGGAGGCCGCCGCCGGCGCCCTGCGCGCCCGGGCGGACCGGATGCTGACCCTCTGGATCGCCGGAGGCCTCGCCCTGTTCGCCCTCTCGGCCGGCCTCGCGGTCTGGCTCGGCACCGCGATCGCGCGCCCCCTCGCCCGGATGGCGCAGGTTCTGACCGCGATCGGCCGGGACCAGGGGACGGCCGATCTGGCGATCCCGTCGGGGGGCCCGCGGGAGGTCCGGGCGATCGCCGCCGCCGCCGTCGCCTTCCGCGACAGCGTCGCCGAGCGTCGCGCCGCCCGGGCCGCGCAGGAGCGGCTCGCCGCCGAGGCGAGTGCCGCGCAGCGCGCCGCCGCCCTGGGCCTCGCCGACAGCTTCGAGCGCCAGGTCGGCGGCATCGTCGCGGCCGTCTCGGCGGCGGCCGCCCAGCTGGAGGCCTCCGCGCACGGCATGGCCCGGACCGCGCAGGACACCACGGATCTCAGCCGGACGGTGGCCGGATCCGCCGATTCGGCCGCGCGCTCGGCCGACACGGTGGCGGCGGCCACCGAGGAACTCACCGCCTCGGTCCGGGAGATCGGCGTACAGGTGGGGGCCTCGGCCGACCTCGCCGCCGCCGCGACCCGGGACGCGGACGGGACCGCCGGCGAGGTGCACCGTCTCGCCCAGGCGGCCGGGAGCATCGGGGAGATCGTCGCGATCATCTCGCAGATCGCCGGTCAGACCAACCTGCTGGCGCTCAACGCCACGATCGAGGCCGCCCGCGCCGGCGAGGCGGGCCGCGGCTTCGCGGTGGTCGCCGCCGAGGTCAAGGACCTCGCCACCCAGACCAGCCGGGCCACCGAGGAGATCGCCGCCAAGGTCGCCGAGATCACCGGCTCGACGGAGGCCTCGGTCCGGTCCATCGGCAGCATCACCGAGGTGATTCGCAACCTCGCCCGGATCGGGGCCGAGATCGCCGCCATGGTCGAGGAGCAGGGCGCCGCCACCGCGGAGATCGCCCGGACCACCGCCCAGACCTCGCAGGACACCCGCGGGGTCTCGGGGCACATGGCGGGCGTCGGCGAGGCCGCCGCCGCGGCCAGCCGGGGCTCCGAACAGGTGCTGCGGGCAGCAGGGGACCTGTCCCGCCAAGCGAGCGACCTGCGGGAGGCCGCGGAGGGCTTCCTCACCCGGATCCGGGCGGCTTGAGCCGGGCCGTGCCCGACGGCAGGGCGCCCCCTGCACCCGCGAAGGGTCCCGGAGCCTTCGAATCCGGGATCTGTCGTGGGTCCTGCCGCGGCCCAACGCCGGGACGCCCCGCGCCCTCAGTGCACGCCGGCCTCCGGAACCGTGCCGGAAGGTCAGGAGCGCCACATCGATCTGGCCGAGGCGGTGAGCGCGCGGATCCGGCGCGGCCGAATCGGCGGGCTCAGTCGGGAATCGCGAACCCGATCGACAGGCATAGGGCCGCGACGGCCGTCAGCGCCACGGCGGCCTGACGGACCTGATGCCAGCGCGCGCTGCGCGCGCGCTCCTCCGGGCTGGCGCCCAGCTGCAGCTCGTCGTCGAAGCCCCTCACGAAGGATTCGAAACTCGGAAAGGCACGCCGCGCGAGCCAAGTCCATACGCCGACAGCGACCAGGCCGACGGCCCAGCCGCCATAGGTCATCACATCGTCCA
>NZ_BACT01000463.1:0-3027 GCF_000333255.1 Methylobacterium sp. B1
CCCTTGCGCGCGCGGCAAAGCGTTCCGGCAGCGCCCGAGCGGGCGTCCAACCGGTCGTCCGAGCGGGCGCGCGAGGGCGCCTGCGAGGAACCGGGCAAGTCGCCGACGCATGGGGCCGCCGGTGTCCCCTCCGGGCGCGCGGCACGGCGCGCGCGACGACGGCCCGGTGTTGCACCGCGGGAACCGAGGCCCCACGTCGCCGGGATCCACCCTCGGACTCGACTCCATCGACAGGTGCCGATGCCAGCGCTCGACCTGACCGACCCGGTCGCCCTCGGCGGGGCGGGGGACCGGAATGCGGCCCGCGGACAGAGCGTGTCCACGCGGCTGCTGTTCCTGATCGTGGGCATCGCCAACGCCACCTGGGCGCCCCTGGTGCCGCTGGTGCAGGACCGCGCCGGCCTCGACGCGGCGGGGCTCGGCCTGCTGCTCCTCACCTTCGGCATCGGCTCGATCCTGGCGATGCCGAGCGCCGGGGCGGCGGCTTCGCGGCTCGGTTTCCGGCCGATCCTGCTCGCCGGCACGCTGGCGATCGGCCTCGCCCTGCCGGTGCTGGCCGTGGGCGATGGGCTCGTGGAGCTCACCCTGGCGCTGGTGCTGTTCGGCGCCGGGATGGGGGCGGTGGACTGCGTCATGAACCTGCAGGCCGTCGTGGTGGAGCGCGCCAGCGGGCGCCCGATGATGTCGGGCTTCCACGGCCTCTACAGTCTCGGCTGCATCCTGGGGGCGCTGATCGCCAGCGGCCTGCTGGCGGCCGGGCTCGGCGCGGGCTGGAGCGTGCTGCTCCTGGTCGCCGGGATCGCGGCCCTGTTCGCGGCCGCCTGGCCCGGGATCCTGCCGGCCGAGCGGGCAGGGGGGAGCGGAGGCCCCGCCTTCGCGCGCCCCCGGGGCGTCGTGCTGGTGCTGGGCCTGCTCTGCTTCGTGGTGTTCCTCACCGAGGGCTCGGCCCTCGACTGGAGCGCGGTGTTCCTGATCCAGCAGCGAGGCCTCGATCCGGCCTGGGCGGCGATGGGCTACGCGGCCTTCTCGGTGACGATGACGGCCGGGCGCCTTGCCGGCGATCGGGTCGTGGCCCGGCTCGGGCGGCGGCCCGTGGTGGTCTTCGGCGGCCTCCTGGCGGCCGCCGGACTCGCGCTCTCGGTCCTGGTCCCGGCCTGGGAGGCGGCCCTCGCCGGCTACGCCCTGGTCGGGGCGGGCTGCGCCAACATCGTCCCGGTCCTGTTCACGGCGGCCGGCCGCCAGACCGCGATGCCCGCGCGCGTGGCGGTGCCGGCGGTGACGACGCTCGGCTATGCCGGGGTGCTGGCGGGCCCGGCGCTGATCGGCTTCGCCGCGCAGGCTTTGGGCCTGTCCGCCGCGCTCCTGCTCGTGGCGGCCCTGCTCCTCGCCGTGGCGGCGGCCGGGCGGTCCCTGTCGGTGTGAGGCTCACGCCTCGGCGTTGCGCGCCATGAAGGTGGCGGGGCTACCGTCCTCCGGGTTCACGAAGACGATGTCGGTGGGCGCCCGCCGGGGGGTGTCGATCGCGAGGAACACCACCGGTTCCGCGGGATCGATCTCCGGCATGGCGTGGACCGTGCCCTTCTCGAAGACCAGGAGCTGACCGGGGCCGAATGCGGTCGCGGCGGCCGGGTCGCCCAGCCAGACCGTGCCCCGGCCCGACAGGCAGTAGAGGTACTCGTCGCAGGTGGCGTGGTAGTGCGGCGGAGTCGGCCGGTAGACCCGGAACACCCGGGCGCTCGCCGCCTCCCGGTCGGTCAGATAGGTGTCGACCAGGAGGGTCTGGGCGCTGCCGGGCAGTGCCGCCGCCAGCGCCGCCACGTCGAAGATGCCGGTCCCCGCCGCGTCCGCCATCGCCTCCGACATCACGTCCTCCTCACTCCGAAAACCGTCGCGCACGATCCTGTCCTCGGCCCGCCCGCTCCCGATCGGCGCCGGGGCACGCCGCGGGCTCGCGGCGTCGATCCCCCCGTCATGCTCACCCAGGGTGGTGCGCAGGCGCCCCGCGTCAACGCGGCGAGACAGCCCGTCGAGGCGTGCGCCCCGGCGGCGACGTCCTGCGGGCCGCCCATCCTGCGGGCCGCCCATCGCGCGCCGGGACGACGGGAACGCCCGGGGCCGCCACAGGCTCCGGCGCTTGCGGAGCCCGAAATCAGCCGCTCCGGATCGTCGACCGGGGTGACGAGAGCGACGATCCCGGCCCGGGGGGCGGCGGTGGCGGAGACGACGCGGGCCGGAGCGCGGAAGGGCGCAGCTGTCGCCCCCTGCTGGAGAGGACCCGGCGGTTCAGGGCGCTCCGGCGGCGGCGGTCCCGCATGACCCGGCGCAGGGTCACGATCCCGCGCCCCGCAATAGAACCGGGGGAGCGAATCCCCCGGACGGCCTCCGCCGAAGTACCGCCGCTGATGAAAGACGGCCCGCCCCCGCACGGGCGATCCCCGGAACCGATGATCCCCGCGCTGAAGACCTGGCAAACCTGCACACCGACAGCGGCGCCCCGACCGAAACTGCCATCCGATCAGGCAGAGCTGCACCGAATCCGGGCAGGTCAGCATAACCAGATCTTTATGACCTGCGGCCAAGCTCCGTTCTGTTCTCCGAGATATCCTGCCGCCGATGATCCTCCTCTCCTCGCTTCGCGCCCGGATCCTGGTCGTGGCGCTCGCCCCCAGCCTCGCCTTCGCGGGGGCCGCCGGCTGGACGGTGTCCGACCAGTGGGCGCGGCGCGCCGAGATGGACCGGGTGGAGAGCCTCGTCGGCCTCGCCTCGCGGATCAGCGCCTTCGTGCATGAGGCCCAGCGCGAGCGCGGCGCCTCCAGCCTGTTCCTGGGCGCGAAGGGCGCACAGTTCGGGCCCGAACTCGCCGCCCAGCGCGTGCGCACCGACGCGGCTCTCGCAGACCTTCCCGGGGCGATGGCGGCGGCCACGCAGTACGGCCCGGCCTTCGCGGCGCGCGGCGCGGGTTTCGGCCAGGCGCTCGCCGGGCTCGCCGACCAGCGGCGGGCGGTGGATGCCCGACGGCCGGCTCCC
>NZ_BACT01000462.1:0-2309 GCF_000333255.1 Methylobacterium sp. B1
CCGCCTCTGCCGAGGCGCTGGGTCGAGCCTGTGCCCCGTCCGCACCCGGCATCCTCAGGTCGGGCGTTGCCCGAACGGGGCTGCGCCGCTACCTACGCCCTGCCGCGGGGCCCCTCGCCGACCGGCCCACGCCCCGCGTTCGCCGAGGACCCTCTGCATGGAGCTGCTCAAGCTCGCCGCCCTCGACATCGAGGACTTGACCGTGATCTCAGCCCACCTGCAGGACGCGATCCTCCGGCCGGAGGATCTGACCTATCTCGCCGGTGAGCAGCGCTTCCTCATGGCGGTGCGACGCTTCGACTGGACACCGGACGCCCCGCCCCGGCGGCGCCTCGCCGGCCTGCACATTGAGCGCGTCCGGGGCGTGAAGAGCCGCGGCCTGAAGCCGGGCGACGCCACGCCGATGAGCCTGCTCGCGCTGACCTTCGAACAGACGGATGCGCCGTCGGGTCACATCGATCTCGTCTTCTCGGGCGGTGCGGCCCTTCGGCTGGAGGTCGAGTGCATCGAGGTCCGGATGAAGGATCTCGGCCCGGTCTGGGAATCGGCCACCCGTCCCGGCCACGACATCGACACCGACACGACCGCCGGCCCGGCGGCCTGACGCGAGACAGAGAGCTTTCCGATGGTCCGGCTCGACAGCAGCGATCCGAATTTCGCCACCGCCTTCGCGCATCTCCTGACGGTGAAGCGTGAGATCGCCGAGGACGTGGACGAAGCGGTCCGCGCCATCATCGCCGACGTCGTCGCCCGCGGCGACGCGGCCCTGGTCGACTTCACGCGCCGCTTCGACCGGCTCGGCACCGATTTCTCAGCCGAGCACCTGCGGGTCACCGACGCGGAGATCGCCGCGGCGGTCGCCGCCTGTCCGCAGGAGTCCCTCGAGGCCCTGCGCCTCGCCGCCGAGCGGATCGAGAGCTTCCATCGGGCGCAGCGGCCCACGGACCATCGCGCCACCGACGCGCTGGGCGTCACCGCCGGCTGGCGCTGGACGGCGCTCGAATCGGTGGGGCTCTACGTCCCGGGCGGGACGGCGAGCTATCCCTCCTCGGTGCTGATGAACGCGCTCCCCGCCCGCGTCGCCGGCGTGCCGCGGCTCGTCATGGTCGTGCCGACCCCCGACGGCCAGATCAATCCGCTGGTCCTGGCCGCCGCGCAGCTCGCCGGCGTCCACGAGGTCTACCGGGTGGGCGGGGCCCAGGCGGTGGCCGCCCTCGCCTACGGCACCGCCACCATTGCTCCTGTCGCCAAGGTCGTCGGGCCCGGCAATGCCTGGGTCGCCGCGGCCAAGCGCCGGGTCTTCGGCCAGGTCGGGATCGACATGATCGCCGGCCCCTCCGAGGTGCTGATCCTGGCCGACGGCCACGCCAACCCGGACTGGGTCGCCGCCGACCTGCTGGCGCAGGCCGAGCACGACGTCGCCGCCCAGGCGATCCTGATCACCGACAGCGCAGACCTGGCGGACGCCGTTGAGGTGGCCGTCGAGCGCGCCCTCACCACCCTGCCCCGTCAGGAGATCGCCCGGGCGAGCTGGCGCGACTACGGCGCCGTCATCCGGGTCCGGACCTTCGACGAGGCCGTCCCCCTCGTCGACCGCCTCGCCCCCGAGCACCTGGAGATCGAGACGCAGGATGCGGAGGCGCTCGCCGCCAAGGTGCGCAATGCCGGGGCGATCTTCCTCGGCTCGCACACGCCGGAGGCGATCGGCGACTATGTCGGCGGCCCGAACCACGTCCTGCCCACCGCCCGGTCCGCCCGGTTCTCCTCCGGCCTCGGGGTGCTCGACTTCATGAAGCGGACGACGATCCTCGCCTGCACGCCGGAGAGCTTGCGGGCGCTCGGCCCGGCGGCGATAAACCTCGGCCGGTCCGAGGGCCTGGAGGGGCACGCCCGCTCCGTCGCGATCCGGTTGAACCTGTGAGGTTTTGGGGATGGCGGAGAAGCAGCGCGGGCCGAACCGCCTCGCGAAGGTGAGCCTGGACGAGGCGTCCATCGCCCGCGGCAACCCGGATCAGGAGCACGAGCGGGCCATCGCGCTCTTCGACATCCTGGAAGACAATGTCTTCGCGGTCCCGGGCCGAGAGGGCCCCTACGCCCTGACGCTGGGCCTCGTCGAGAACAAGCTGTCCTTCGCCATCACCACGGTGGAGGGCGAGCCGGTGATGACGCACCTCCTGTCGCTGACGCCGTTCCGTCGGGTGATCCGCGACTACGAGATGATCTGCGAGAGCTACTACAACGCGATCCGCACCGCCTCGCCATCGCAGATCGAGGCGATCGACATGGGTCGGCGGGGCCTGCACAACGAG
>NZ_BACT01000461.1:0-6611 GCF_000333255.1 Methylobacterium sp. B1
ACGGTGCGGTCGGCACCGCGGCCATCATGCGCTTCTTCACGCGGGCCATCCGCAACTGCCTCAGGCGGCCCTTGACCTCCGGGTTGCCCTCGGACTCCTTCATCTCCTGCTTGAGCTCTTCCTTCGACATCCGGTGACGCTTGCGCCAGCGGAACCGCGCGTAGAAGGCATCACCCAGGGTGATCGCGAGATGCATGCACAGCATGCCGGCGAGCAGCTTCAGGCTGAGGGTCAGGATCGCCGGCAGGGAGGCGGCCGGGTCCAGGCGGGCGAACACCTCCAGCCGGTCGCGGTCGTTCCACAGCAGCACCGCGCCGACGACGCCCACGGCGCCGATCTTGGCCAAGCCCTTGCCGAACTGGAACAGGGCCTCGACGCCGAGGAGCCGCTTCACGCCCGCCATCGGCGACAGGCGCGAGAATTTCGGCATCAGCGTCTCGGTGGAGAAGACCAGCGGGTGCTGCAGGAGTCCCGCGGCCAGTCCGGCCACGACGGCCAGACCCACCGGCACGGCCACCGCCTGGAGCCACAGCCACAGGCCGCGCGTCATGGCCGCCTTCATCGCCGTGGCGTCGTCCGGCAGGGCATGGGCGTTGGCGAGGTAGGCCTTGAGGCCGTGCAGGAGGTTCGTGGCGATGCTCGGGGCCGCGACCAGCAGGGTCAGGGTGAACGCCCCCAGCATCGCGAAGGTGTTGATCTCGGTGCTGGTCGCGACGTCGCCGCGCTCGATGGCCTGATCGAGCCGCCGTTGGGACGGCTCCTCGGTCTTGTCCTCGTCGTCGGTATCGTCGGCCATCTCGCTTCGCTCTCAGCGCGGACGGGTGATCGGGGCGCGGGTGGTCCGGCCGCTCAGCGGCCGACGTAATCCCCGAGATACCGGCCCAGATCGTCCAGGAAGACGCCCATCATGACGCCGAGGCAGCCCATCAGCAGCAGCATGCCGATCAGCACCGAGGCCGGGACCGCCAGGAAGAACACCTGCAATTGCGGCATCAGCCGCGACAGCACCCCGAGACCCAGATTGAACAGGATCCCGAAGGCGATGAACGGGCCGGAGATCTGGACCGCCAGGGTGAAGCCCCGGGCCAGCGCCTTCGTGGCCAGCATCAGCGCGTCCGAGAAGGACGGCACGCCGTCGGGGGGCAGAACCTCGTAGCTGCGCGCCACGCCCTCGATGGCGAGATGATGCAGATCCGCGGCGAAGATCAGCGTGATCCCGAGCAGCGACAGGAAGTTGCCGATCGCCACCTGCTGGCCGCCCTGGTTCGGATCCACCGTCATGGCGTAGGACAGGCCGACCTGTGCCGCGATGATCACACCGGCGGTCTGAAGGGCCGCAAGGATCATGCGCACCGTCAGGCCGAGCACCAGCCCGATGATCGTCTCCCCGAACAGGAGCCCGATCAGCCGCGGGCCGGCCACGCCCTCGGTCCCGCCCAGCAGCGGACGCACGGTCGGGAACAGCACCAGGGCGGTGAGCAGCGCGAAGGCGAGGCGCAGGCGCGGCGGCACCGTCTGCTCGCCGATCCCCGGCATCAGCATGATCAGCGTGCCGATGCGCGCGAAGGTGATCAGGTAGGCCGAGGCGATGCCGGGCAGGAGCAGGTTCATCGCGGCCTCTATGGCACGCGTGGGCCGCGCCTGTCCCGGCCGGGGCGGGCATCAGCCGCCGGCCGCGATGCGGGCGGCGATGCGGGTCATGTAGCCGGCCATGGCATCGCCGATGAAGGGCAGCATCAGCAGGAGCGCGGCGAACACCGCCACGATCTTGGGCACGTAGATCAGCGTCTGTTCCTGGATCTGGGTCAGGGCCTGGACCAGGGAGACCGCGAGCCCGACCGCCAGGGCGACCAGCATCAGGGGCCCGGCCACCTTGAGGAACACGAAGATGCCGTCGCGGGCGACGTCGAGGATGGCGAGGCCGGTCATGGGGATGCGATCTGTACGGAGGGCGCGGGCGGCGGAATCGGCGAGGGACCGGGCCGCCGTTCAGATCTGCATGCGCATGATCTCCTCGTAGGCGGAGATCATGCGGTCGCGCACCGCCACCATGGTCTGCAGGGCGGTCTCGCTCTCGGCCACCGCGGTGACCACGTCCACGACATTGGCCTTGCCGGCGGCGGCCGAGACGGCCTGCGTGTCGGCCCGCCGGCCGGCATCGCCGACGCTGTCCAGGGTCTGCCCGAGGAGCTGCATGAAGTCGCTGCCGGTCCCGGTCGTCGGCTGGACCCGGGGCGCGGGCCGGCCGCCGGCGAGGCCCTGAACGGCCGCGTAGGCACCCGCCGCGAAGTTGCTCGAAGCCATCGCCATGCGTCCTTGCTATGCGTCCTGCAGGCTCACTTCAGGATGCCGAGGGTCTGTGCCAGCATCTTGCGGGTGGCGCTGATCATGTTGAGGTTCGCCTCGTAGGAGCGCTGGGCCTCGCGCAGATCCATGTTCTCGATCTGCGCATTGACGTTGGGCATCTGCACCACGCCCTGGGCGTCGGCCGCGGGATTGCCCGGCTCGTACTTCGTCCGGAAGGCCGACGGGTCGCGCCTGACGCGCCCGGCCTCGACGAGCCGCGCGCCGGTCTCGTCGTCGAGATGGCTGGTGAAGGTCGGGATCTTGCGCCGGTAGGGCTGCGCCCCGGCGGAGGCCGGCGCGGAATCGGCGTTGGCGATGTTCTCGGCGATGATCCGCATCCGGCCGGACTGGGCCTTGAGGCCCGCCGCCGCCACCGCCAGTGACTTGGTGAATTCCATGGCTCAGGCCCCTCCTGCTGCCGTGACCGTGCGGCCGTCGGCGCTCCCCCCTCGGTCGTCGCGCATCAGCTCTTGCCGATCGCGATCTTCAGGGTGGTCAGGCTGTGCTGATAGAGCGAGGCGGCGAGTTGGTAGTCCGACTGGTTCTCGCCGGCCTTCATCATCTCGTCCTCGAGGTTGACGCCGTTGCCGCTCGGGCGGACCTCGAAGCCCTTGGCGCGCTTTGAATCGGCCCCGACCGTCTGACCGGCGGGCGCCATGTGGCCCGGGCTCGTCAGCGTCAGGCCGGTCGCGGTGGCGGCCAGCGTACCGGTCGCCCGGTCGAAGCGCGGCTCCACGAGGTCGCGGGGCTTGAACCCCGGCATGTCGGCATTGGCCACGTTCTCGGCGATCACGCCCTGGCGCGCCTGCGCCCATTGCATCCGCGTGCGCAGCATGCTCAGCACGGGCAGATCGGTGAGAGCCAAGGTCGCCTCCGGGATGGCGTGGCCGCGCCGGAACGAGCGGGCTCGGCAAAATCTGCCGTGCGCATGGTTAACGGTGCGTTAAGCCCGCGATCGGGAACGACCGGTCTGCGGATCGGCCGCGGGATCGCGGCAGCCTTTGCGGCGGACGAAGGACCGTCCGGCCTCGGATCCGCTGACCCGGCGGCTTATCCCCGACCTACTGTCTTGATCGCGCTCAATTAAAAGGTCTGTTAACGAACTCTTAACGTCGTTTGCCTTGCCGCCCCCCCGGCGTGGTATGGACAAGTCCGTGCCGGCGCGCACCCGCGGCGGTCGGAACCTGCGAGTGCGTAACCTTGCGATGGCTACAATCCGTGTTCGGCTCTGACGGCTCCCCTATCATCCAGTACATCGTGATCTTCGCCGTCATCTTCACGGCGCTCGCGGCCATCGTGTTCACGGTGCGTCGGCTCACCGGCCGGAGCCTGGCGCTGCCGGGGCGTTCCGGAGGCCGTGGGCGCCAGCCGCGGCTGGGGATCGTCGACGTGTACGAACTCGACCGCGCCCGGCAGCTGATCCTGCTGCGCCGGGACAATGTCGAGCACCTGCTGCTCGTGGGCGGCCCCAACGACGTCGTGGTCGAGCGCAACATCCAGCGCGGCCAGCGGCCGTTGCCCGAAGCGTCCATCCGGCCGGAGTCGGCCTCCGAGCCGCTGGACGAGCCGCTCCCGGATCCCCTCGTCCAGGGCGGTCGCCTGCCCGAACCGCCCCGGGTCCTGCCCGAATCCGGCGGGCGCCGCGCGGAACCGCTGTTCGATCCGGGCTTCGAGATGCCGGTGGTCGTGCCGCCGCCGGTCCCGCGCTCCGCCGCCGCCCCGCCCATCACGCTGCCCCTCGATGCGGCGTTGCTCGGCGGCGACGAGCCCGGTCAGGATGTTTCCGCCCCGCTGACGGCCGCCCCGCGCCCGCCCTCACCCGACCTGCTGGTGCCGCCGCCGGTGGAACTGCCCGCGCCGCCGGCGCGCGAGCCGACGACGCCGCGGCGGATCCTCAGCCGGACCGCGCCGCCGCTGGTCGAGCCGCGGCCCGGCCCAGCCTCCGAGCGCAAACCCGACGGGTCCGCGGTCGAGGCGGAGCCCGCCCGTCCGGCGCCGAGCCTCGCGGTCCCGTCCGAGCGCAAGTCCGTCGATCCGGGGGTCCTGTCCGACATGGCGCGGCAGCTCCAGGCCGCCCTGTCTCGGTCGTCTTCGGCCGTGACGCCGCCGCCGCCCGTGCCATCGCCCGCCGTGCCGGAGGGCGTCGATCCGCTCGCCGCCGCGATGGCGAGCGCGCCGCTTGATCCGGTGTCGCCTTCGGTATCGCCGCCGGTGCCGCCGCCGGTTGTTCCGCAGGAGGCCCCGCCGCCGCCGGCGCCGGTCCCGCCCAAACCCGTCCCGCCGCCGCCTCTTCCGCGCCGCCCGAAGCGAAGTCTGCCGGCAATCCGTTCTCCGTGGAGGAGATCGAGGCCGAGTTCGCGCGCCTCCTGGGTCGTCCCCTCGACAAGCGGAGCTGAACGCACCCGTTTCGGCCGAGCCGTCGCGCGGCCGGGGTCGCAGGTCGCAGGCCGACGTAACGATCCGTCGGTCTCGGCGCCGCCCGGCACGGTTCCGACCGAACTTTCCCAGCCGGTTTTCGAGGGCGGCAGACGCGGCGATTGACGTTTGGTTAACCGTCTTCCCGGACGCTCGACCTCCGAGGAGATCGCAATGCTCGCGCTGGATGCTGAAACGGCTCACCGGAGCCGCGCGTACCGGACATTCAGGCTCGACCGGGCCGGGCGCGTCCGCGCGGCCGAGATCCTGTCCGCCGAGGACGACACGCAGGCGCGCCGCCGCGCCCGGGCGATGGTTCAGCGCGACCCGATCGAGCTGTGGGAGCGGACCCGGTTTCTCGGGCGCTTCGAGCCGGTCGTGCAGGGGGGCGTCGATCGTCAGGCGCCCTGAGGCCGGCCTCGGCCGGACCGCGCGGCGCAGTCTCCACGGCGGCGTGACCGGTCAGCGATCGGCGGTTTCCGGCATCGCGAGGACGGCCAGGAAGCTGAGGATCGCGGCGCCCGACAGATAGAACCCGACGAATCCGATCCCGCCATAGGCCGCGAGTTCCTGCGCGATGTAGGGCGCGCCCGAGGCGCCTAGGATCCCCGCGAGATTGTAGGTGACCGAGGCGCCGGTGTAGCGCACCCGCGTCGGGAACAGTTCGGGCAGCACGGCGCCCATCGGCCCGAACACCCAGCCCATCGTCAGGAGGCTGAGGCAGAGGAAGCCCAGGACGGGCGGCCACGTGCCGCTGCCGGCGGCGTGGCCCAGCATCGGCCCCATGAGGAAGCCCAGCAGGAACGTCACGGCCATGCCGGAGAGCAGCACCGGCCTGCGTCCGAAGCGGTCGGCCGCGGCACCCGACACCACGGTGCCGAGCGCCATGAAGCAGACCGCGATGCACTCGAACAGCAGGAAGGTCGGCCGGCTGTACCCGAGGGTGCCGGTGCCGAAGCCGAGGGCGAATACGGTGGAGAGGTAGAACACCGCGTAGACCGCCACCATCGCGAAGGTGCCGACCAGGACGGCGCGCCCATGTTGGGTCAGCATGGTGGCGAAGGGTACGCGCTCCGGCCGCGCCTCGCTGAGCGCCGCCTTGAAGGCCGGCGTCTCGGTCAGCTTCAGACGGACGTAGAGACCCACTCCGACCAGGACGGCCGAGGCCAGGAACGGCAGACGCCAGCCCCAGGCCTGGAAGCTTTCGGGTGACAGGCCGAAGCTGAGGGCGAGGAAGCCGAGATTGGCCAGGATGAAGCCGACCGGCGCGCCGAGCTGCGGAAAGATGCCGTACCACGCGCGCCGGCCCGGCGGCGCGTTCTCGACCGCCAGCAGGGCGGCGCCGCCCCACTCGCCGCCGAACCCGATGCCCTGGCCGCAGCGCAGGATGCAGAGCGCCGCCGGCGCCCACCAGCCCGCGACCGCATAGGTCGGCAGGCAGCCGATCAGGACCGTGGAGAGGCCCATGATCAACAGGGAGGCCACCAGGGTCGCCTTGCGGCCGACGCGGTCGCCGAAATGCCCGAACAGGGCCGCGCCCACCGGCCGCGCGAGGAACGCGATCGCGAAGGTCGCGAAGGCGCTGAGCTGCTGCACGCCCGGGGCGCCGGCGGGGAAGAAGACCGGCCCGATCACGAGGGCGGTGGCGGTGGCGTAGATGTAGAAGTCGAAGAACTCGATGGCGGTGCCGACGAAACTCGCGGCGAGGATCCGGCCGGCGCTCGGCGTGGCGTGCGTCGAGCCCGCGGTGTCGATGGTCTGCAACATGATCGGGAAGGGAGAGGAGGAATCCGGGTCGGTTGCGGCGCTTTCGCACGGGGCGGCGCGAGCGGATACCCCGGTTTCGGCAT
>NZ_BACT01000460.1:0-2551 GCF_000333255.1 Methylobacterium sp. B1
CCACCTCGCCGGCTCTGCGGCGACCTCGAGCGGCTCGTCGTCCTGCCGGAACCCGACACGGCCGCCTTCGACGGCCACGCGCGGGGCCACCGGCGGGGCGTGCGGGCGAGCATCGAGACCGCCCGGACCATGATCCTCGACCTCGCCCGCTCCCGCGAGCGCGTCTCGGACCGCACCGCCCAGGCCCTGCTGCGCCTGGAGAGCGCCGAGCAGATCTTTTCCGCGCTGATCGCCGTCGGCGAGCTGATCGACAGCCGTCCCGATGCCCGCCGCCGGGCCCTCGCCAAGGTCTTCCTGCGGCGCCTGCGCCCCCTCTTGGTGACCATCGCCCGGGCGATCCGCGACGACGTCAACCTCGACCTCGACCGTCTGGAACACTCCATCGCCCGCGTGGCCGAGGGGCTGTCGGAGGATCCGACCCTCGCCCGCCTCGCCGAACGGATCGTCGGGCGCGTGCGGATCGGCGCCAAGCTCTCGACCCCGGAGGGCTATCGCCCCGGCGGCACGCTCACGGAGGGCGGCAGCCTCGACCGCTGGACCCGCTATGTCGGGCCGCTGCGGCAGAACTTCACCCTGGCCTCGCCCAATCTCCGGCACGCCCTGCGGGCGAGCGCGGTCGCGGCCCCGGCGCTCGCCGCCACCCTGACCTATGCGGGCGCCTTCACGCACTGGCTGGTGATGACCGTGGTGCTCACCATGCAGCCCTTCTACGCGGCGACGTGGCAGCGGGCGCTGGAGCGGATCGGCGGCACGGTGCTGGGCGGCCTCGTGGGCGCCGTGCTCGCCTACTACGCCACGAGCCCCCTGGCGGAGGCCGGGCTGATCCTCGTGCTCAGCATCGTCGGCTTCGCGGCGCGCCAGATCTCCTACGGCTTTTTCGTCACCTGCCTGACCCCCCTCGTGGTGCTGCTGGTCGAGCTGCTGGAGCCCGGCCACAGCTCCTGGGAGATCGTCGCCATGCGGGGCGGCTTCACGGTGCTGGGCGGCGTGATCGCGGTGGCGAGCTGCCTGGTGCTGTGGCCGATCTGGGAGCCCGATCAGGTCCGGCAGGAACTGCGCCGGGCGCTCAAGGCCCAGGCCGGTCTCGCCGAGGCGGTGCTCCGCGCGCCGCCCGGCGAGGGCCGCGAGACCGCGATCGCGGCGCAGAGCCGCGAGGCCGGCCTCGCCCTCAACGATCTGGAGGCGGCGCTCTCCCGCGCCCTGCAGCAGCCCCGGGCCGGCAGCCACCCGGAGGTGGAATCCGCCCTGGTGGCCGACGCGACCCTGCGCCGGATCAGCGCCCGGCTCATCGTCCTGCGGCACGCCCCTGAGGCGGCCGCCCCCGAGGCCGAGCCCTGGCGGGCCTGGATCACCGCGACCCTGGCGGCCCTGGGCGCGGACAGGCCCGTGCCCGAGCGGCCGGCGCTGGATCGCGGGCAATCGCTCGTGCGTCTCGTCAGCCAGGTCGATCTTCTGGTGGGAACCCTGCGCCCTGGAGAGATCCGGGCTGGGACGGCGGCCGTCGGCGCGGTGCCGGGTCCGGCAAGCGGCGCCACCGGCCTTGCCGACCGGCCCGTCCCTCACACCTGAGAGTCCGCCGGTCCGGTGCCCCGATCACCGCCGGTTATCGGGGCCCGCGGAGCCCGCGGGCCCGTTCGCCCGTCAGAACCGCGGCAGGGCGTTGGCCGGGCCGCCGGCATGCGGACCGCTGTAGCGGTAGGCGGCCGCCCGCGCCGGACCGGCGGCGTCCCCATGCAGGACGGCGCCGTTGCCGACCCAGCCCGAATAGGCCGCGGCCGGGTAGGGCGAGTGCTTCGAATCCAGGCCCTGCGCGAGGGCGGGCGTGGCGACCGCGGCGACCAGGGCGGCGGCAGCGAGCATGCGGACGGTCATGATGATCTCCTGGTGTCTTCGTACGACTTCAGCGGGAAGTCATCCGGTCAACCGTGTCGCGTGAGGAAGATCGTCGGGTCGGCGGTCTTGATCACTCGGGCTTTGCTTGGCCGAATGTGACCTCTCAACGAGGATATTCTGCTTCGGGTTCGGCCGAGGCCGTGCGCTGGCGCACGACGGAGACGGCCCGGGCCCGGAGGCCGGCCCATCGCTCCGGTCTGGCCGGACCCGGCGCGGGGGTGCGTCCCGCGCGGAAGCGTGCCACAGACCGCGCCGAACGGAGTCCCGCGGAACCCTCTGACATGAAGTTGATCGTCGGCCTCGGAAACCCGGGCGCACGCTATGCGGGCAACCGGCACAATATCGGCTTCCTCGCCGTCGACGCGATCGCCCGCCAGCACCGGGCGAGCCCGTTCCGCCACCGCTTCCAGGGCGAGGCCGCCGAGGCGGTGCTGGGCCCGGAGCGGGCGATCCTCCTGAAGCCCTCGACCTTCATGAACGAGTCCGGCCGCGCCGTCTCGGAGGCGCAGCGCTTCTANCAGATTTCGCTCTCCGACGTGATCGTGCTGCACGACGAGCTCGACCTCGCCCCGCCAAGCTCCGGGTGAAGCTCGGCGGCGGGCATGCCGGCCATAACGGCCTGCGCTCGATCACCGCCCATGCGGCAACGACTACCGCC
>NZ_BACT01000459.1:0-1678 GCF_000333255.1 Methylobacterium sp. B1
GTGCGAGCTGCGCGGGGAATTCCGGCACTTCCGCACCGACCGGATCACGGACCCCGACTTCCTGGAGGAGCGGCACGGCCTCCGGCCCGCCGTCCTGCGCGCCCGGTGGAAACGGAGCCTGTCGGGCCGGCCGGTGGGTCCGCACGCGCCGACGCAGGTCGTGACGTGAAGGCGTCGGGATCCCGGCTTGCGGCCACCCGCCGTCGAGGGCGGGCGCCCCCTGGCGTTCCGAACGCGATCCGGGTCGCGCCGCGATCGCCCCCGTCGCCCACCCGGATGCGAGCCGCCGGGCGACCCCGACCGCCCGGCTGTCACGCGCTGGCCGAACTGCGCCCGCGCCGCCCGGGGGCGGCGCGACGGATCGCCCTTGGGACGCCGCCGCGCTCCTCAGATCGCCCAGTCGGCCGCCAGTGCCGCGGCGGCGTATCGGGCGCGCGCCGCCGCATCTCTCTGAAGCCCGGCCCGCTCGCACCACGCGGCGAAGATCTCCGGCTCGATCGGCACGCGCACGACCTCTACGCCGCTGCGCTGCACCTCGCGTTCCATCTGTTCGGTGGCGACGCGCCACGTCTCATAGTCGGGCGGCAGCTTGGCGCCATCCGCCAAGCGCGCGCGCAACTCCGCGTAGCGCTCCGGAGCGTACCAGGGCAGGCCGACGCGGCGGGGGCGGTCCATGGGAGGCTCTTCGAACGGTCACGCTGAACGGCCATCAACGGTCCAGAGCGCTCTTCGGTTCGAACCAGGATGGCCGGAGCGGCGGTGATCGTGCCGCAGCGGCCGAACGCCCGATGGCCGAGCCTGCGGCTCGCCGCTACGCGGCCCTGATGGATATCGCCCCGTTCGCCCTCATGGCCTCCGCCCTCACGTTTTCCGGCTTCGTCGTTCTGCTCGGATGGCGGTGAGTTCCGCGGCGTCGAGGTCGCGTCGGTGCCGTGAACGCAGAGGAGGACGCTGCGGCACCGTGAAACCCGCTCCATCATCCCCGCAGCGGGCAAGTTGCTGGCGACCCCGGTAGGGCTCGAACCTACGACCTGCCGCTTAGAAGGCGGCTGCTCTATCCAGCTGAGCTACGGAGTCAGGATGCCAAGCGGCCCCAGAAGCCACGGGCTCGCCCGGGGGTCAAGCGCGAGACGAAGACGTCCGCCGCCCCCGGGTTCACATCGGCGGTGACGATGTGGACGTCTGGATCGTGCCGCGGATCCGGATTGGGGTTGCGCGACGCTGCGGATCCGGACAGGCCGGGGCGCGGTTCATGCCGGGGCACCGCGCCCCCGTCCGGAGACCGAGGTTGCCCGCGCCGAGTCCCACAGCTTCGCCCCCTGGGCCGGCCCGGCGCCGGTGGAACGCCGCGGGTCGGGGCAGCCTGAACCGGCCCGGCTCGGACCTGCGGCGCCTGCCGACGGGCCTCGACCTCCGGAACGTCCGGCTCGTGGAGGGCGTGCGCGCCGCCTTCGCGTTCGGCGTCGTCATCCTCCTCAACATCTGGATCCAGTGGGCGCCGCTGCTGACGATGGCGCTCGCCGCCAACCTCGCCTGCTTCTGCGACAACGGCGGCCCGATGCGCGCCCGCCTGCGGGTCCTCACCGCCTTCTCGGTCCTGGGCGGGCTGCTCTGGGCGGAACTCGGGCTGATCCAGCCCCNTGCGGCTGCGGTGGTCGTCCCGGTCGCCTGCGCGCTG
>NZ_BACT01000458.1:0-1164 GCF_000333255.1 Methylobacterium sp. B1
CCGACGATCGGCTTGGCGATCTCCCGGGGCCAGGCGTCGAAGATCAGCACCCCGGCCTCGTCGGCGAGCGACTGCGTGCCGAACAGGCCGGCCAGCGCCGCCAGCAGGATCAGGAACGGGAACAGCGAGGTCAGGCTCGAGAGCGCGATGTGGCTCGCGATCGCCCAGCCGTCATGGGAGACGAAGCGCTGCGCGGCGACGCCCATGATCTGCAATCCGCTGCGGAGAGGTTTCACGGGTGTCCAACGATCCTCGATCTCGTGATCCTCCCCGGGGAGAGGCCCGCCGATGAACGGTGCCGGCACCCGCGCGTCAACGCCGCCGGCCGGATCCGGTCCCGATCGCCGCCCGGTGACGCGTCCGCGCCACGCCGGCCCCCGGTGGCGGCCGCGCTCCGGCGGGCGGACGCGATCACCGTTGCGCCGGGCGCGCCGGCATGCTCCGTCCGGCGGACATGCCTACGCTCTCACGCCCGTCGCCGCTCGCGGCCGGCGCCCTTCCGGCGCTGTTCATCCCGATCTGGGCCACGGGTTTCATCTCCGCCCGGGCGGTGGTGCCGCACGTGGATCCGCTGACCTTCACGGCAATCCGCTTCACGGCCGTCGCCCTGGTGCTGGCGCTGATCGCCACGGCCTCCCGGGTGCGATGGCCCGGGGACCGGGCGGGCTGGCGCGACCCCGTCATCGCGGGCTTTCTGATGCAGGGGGTCTACCTGTCGGGGGTCTTCTGGGCGGTGAGCCACGGGCTGCCGGCCGGCATCGCCGCCCTCGTCGGCAGCCTCCAGCCGCTGCTCACCGCACTCCTGGCGCAGCCGCTGCTGGGCGAGCGCGTCAGCGGGCGGCGGGCCCTGGGCATAATGATGGGCTTTGTCGGCACGGGCCTCGTGCTCGCCCCGAAGCTCGGGGCCACGGACCCGTCCGGGATCCCGCCGCTGGCGCTCGCCGTCAGCCTCCTGGCGGTGCTGGCGCTGACCCTCGGCACGCTCTGGCAGAAGCGCACCGGCGGCCGGGTCGATCTGCTGGCCGGCGCGACCCTCCAGTTCGTCGGCGGCATGGCCTGCGCCATCCCGCTGGCGCTGGCCTTCGGCAGCACCGCATTCGACCCCGCCCCCGCCCTGTGGCTCGGCCTCGGCTGGGCGGTCCTGGTCAACTCGGTCGCGGGGAT
>NZ_BACT01000457.1:0-4988 GCF_000333255.1 Methylobacterium sp. B1
CCTGGCCGAAGCCTTCTCCGGCTGGCGCGAGAGCCCGCCCCACGACGCCACCATGCTGGCGCCCGAAGCGACCCGGATGGGAATCGCCACCGCCTACGCCCCGGGCTCGAAGTACAAGGTCTACTGGGCGCTGCTCACCGCCCGATAGGAGCGGTTGACCGGCGGGCCCGGCGCCGCGGCGTCCTCACGGCAATCCCTTCACGTTCGGGACCGGCGGGGCCTCCTTGAGCAGCGTCACCGTCACGCGCCGATTGGCGGGCATGTAGGGGTTGTCGGGGAACATCGGCTCGGTGTCGGCCTTGCCGGCGACCGTGGCGAACCGGTCGTCCGGAACGCCGGCGCCGGCCAGGATCTCCCGGACGCTGACCGCGCGGCCCGCCGACAAGTCCCACGGGGGCGCGGCGGGACGCCGGCCGGGGCGGTCCGTGGCGGTGTGGCCCGTGACGGCGATCCGGTTCGGCATCTGGCGCAGGGCCGGGCCGAGCTTCTCCAGCAGGCGCCGGGTGCGGTCGTTGGGCCGGGTCGAGCCTTCCGGGAACATCGAGCGCCCGTCCTGGTCGACGATCGACACGTCGAGCCCCTGCTCGGTCCGGGCGATCACGACGTTCTTCGACACTTCGGCGAAGTCCGGCAGGCTCTGCAGGGCCTGCCGCAGGGAGGCGGCCGCGAGGCCGAAATTCTCCGGCTTGCCGGTGTCGGTCAGGCCGAATTCGCTGCTCTTGTCGAGCCGCGGCGGCGTGGTCCGGTCGGTGGCCTGCTCGGGAGGGATGTCGCGCAGGTGCTTCACGCGGTCGGCGGCCGGCAGGCCGTCGGTCTCGATGATGCCGGCGAACTTGGACTCCGTGTTCACGCCGAAGGCGTCGCGCATGGAGCCCGCCACCATCTGCATCTTCTTCTGGTCCTGCGTCGAATACGCGGCGATCATCACGAAGAAGCTCATCAGCAGCGCCATCAGGTCGGCGAAGGTGACGAACCAGCCGTGGCCGCCATGCGCGCCGCCGCGCTTCTTCCTGGCCATGTCATGCCATCCGCGGGCGCTCCGCCGGGGCTGTCCGGGCGGTCACGCGGCCGCCTCCTCGAACGACCCACGGTGGTGGTGCGGCAGGTAGGCGACGAGCATCTCGCGGACGAGGGTCGGGCTCCTCTGGTCGCGGATCATCAGGATGCCGTCGATGATGAGCGAGCGGGAGACGTCCTCCTCTTCCAGCTTCACGTGCAGCTTGTCGGCGATCGGCAGGGCCACGAGGTTGGCGATGAGCGCGCCGTAGAGCGTGGCCAGAAGCGCGGTCGCCATGGCGGGGCCGAGCTTCGAGGGATCGGACATGTTGGCGAACATCGTCACCATGCCGAGGATCGTGCCGATCATGCCCCAGGCCGGGGCGCAGTCGCCGAAGGCGCGGTAGATCTTCGAGCCTTCGTCGAGGTGCATGAGGAAGTTGTCGCGGTCGCGCTCCATCGTGTCGCGGATGAACTCGCGGTCGTAGCCGTCGGCGACGTAGCGGGCCCCCTGCGCCAGGAAGGGGTCGGAAATCTCTACGTTCTCCAGGGCCATGGGCCCGCTCTTGCGGACCACCTCGGCGATCGTGGTGATCTCCTCGATGAGGTCGTGCGGCCGCACCGCGCGCATGGTGAAGGCGTAGCGCAGGCCCATCGGCAGGCCGTGGGCGATGGTGGCGAAGGGGAAGCGGATGATCGTCGCCATGACCGATCCGCCGAAGATGACGATGACCGCATGCTTGTCGAAATAGGCGGCGAAGTTGCCGCCATCGATCATGATCAGCGTGAACACCACGCCGAAGCCGCCCAGCAGTCCGACACCGGTTGCGAGATCCATGGGACGATGACCCGACGGGCTTTCCGGACAGAGCTGCACCGCGCTCGCATCCGCGACGCAGGCGGCCCGTGCCGAGCCTAGGGCATCGGGCTGAACGGACCGTAAAGGCGACTGTTTCGAACCTGTATCAGTCCGTCATCGCCCGTTCAGGCGGGCGCTGGCATACCCGTTTCCCAAGAGGGGTTTGACCCGGATTCGGCGCTGAAGCCGGCCGTGCGAACCCGTCAGAGACGGCGTGAGACCCGGGTCACACGGGCCGCGCCAGGGGTGGCGGAGCGGTACGATGGTTCGTCTGTACGGGCGGGTCCTGGGTTTCCTGAAGGCGGAGCGTCGGCTGGCCATAGGCTTGGCCGCAACCAACGTCGTCCTGGCGATCGCGGCCTTCGCCGAGCCCCTGCTGATGGGCCGGATCATCGACCAGCTGACCCATCTCAAGCGCGGCGGCGACGCCATGGGCACGATGCTGCCGCTGCTGGCCGCCTGGGTGGCGTTCGGCTTCTTCACCATCGCGGCGGGCGTGTTCATCGCGCTCCACGCTGACCGGCTCGCCCACCGCAACCGGCTGTCGTCGATGGCGAGCTACTTCGAGCACGTCCTCGACCTGCCGCTCGCCTTCCACTCGGCCAACCATTCGGGCCGGGTTCTGAAGGCGATGCTGGAGGGCACCAACGGCATGGCGTGGCTGTGGCTCGGCTTCTTCCGCGACCACCTCGTCGCCCTGGTCTCGCTCGGCGTGCTCCTGCCGATGACCCTCCTGATCAACTGGCAGCTCGGCTCGATCCTGGTGGTGCTGGTGCTGGCGTTCACGGCGCTCACCACCTTCGTGATGCGCCGGACCGAGGCGCTCCAGGGGCAGGTCGAGGAGTTCAATTCGGGTCTGGCCGCCCACGCCTCGGACGCGCTCGGCAACGTCGCGGTGATCCAGTCCTTCACCCGCGCCAAGGCCGAGAAGGACGCGATGCGCGGCATCATCACCAACCTGCTCGCCGCGCAGATCCCGGTCCTGTCCTGGTGGGCGCTCGCCAACGTGGCGACCCGCGCCTCGGCGACCATCACCATGACGGCGATCTTCGTCACCGGCATCTGGCTCTATCAGGCCGGCACCACCACGGTGGGCGAGGTCGTGGCCTTCATGAGCCTCGCCACCGCCTTCGTGGCGCGCCTCGACCACGTGGTCGGCTTCGTCAACGGCCTGTTCCAGCAGGCGCCCAAGATCGCCGAGTTCTTCGAGATCTACGACACCGTCCCGGCGGTGGCCGACCGGCCGCAGGCCCGGCAGGTGGCGCGCTTTGCCGGCGAGGTCACCTTCGAGGACGTCGCCTTCTCGTACGATGGCCGGCGTCAGGCGCTCGACGGCGTCTCGTTCTCGGCGAAGCCCGGCGAGACGATCGCGCTGGTGGGCACCACCGGATCGGGCAAGTCGACGACGCTCGGCCTCCTGCACCGCAGCTTCGACCCGGCCGCCGGCGCGATCCGCATCGACGGGATGGACATCCGCGACGTCGGCCTGTCGTCCCTCCGCCACAACATCGGCGTGGTGTTCCAGGAGCCGATGCTGTTCGCCCGTTCGATCCGCGAGAACCTGCAGGTCGGCTGCCCCGACGCCACGGATGACGAGATGCTCGACGCCCTGGAGCGCGCCCAGGCCAGTGCCTTCATGGCGCGCCAGCCCGCCGGGCTCGACACGGTGATCGGCGAGCGCGGCCGGTCGCTCTCGGGGGGCGAGCGCCAGCGGCTCTCGATCGCCCGGGCGCTCCTGAAGAACCCGCCGATCCTGATCCTCGACGAGGCGACCTCGGCGCTGGACGCGGCCACCGAGCGCAAGCTCCAGGGCGCCCTGGAGACCGTGATGGAGGGCCGCACCACCTTCGTGATCGCCCACCGCCTCGCGACGATCCGCGACGCCGACCGCATCCTGGTGTTCCACGAGGGCCGGATCGTCGAGGCCGGCACCTTCGACCAGCTGGTGGGGCAGAATGGGCGCTTCGCCGAGCTCGCCCGGGCCCAGTTCATGGCGGCGGAGGCGGAGGAAGACGAGGGGCTGGCGCTGGCCGCGTGAGGCTGCCCGGGCGCCGCTGCGCGCACGCCGTCCGCCTCCCCGTGCGGGGAGGGGACGCCCTCACGCCCACCCGATCCGCGCGAAGAACCCCGCGATCTCCGCGGCGGCCCGGTCGGGATCCTCCCGGTGGGGGAAGTGCCCCACCCCCGGGAACAGCGCCAGATCGAGATCCGAGAAGGTCTCGCCCAGGCGGTCGGTCCAGGCGAAGGGAAAGATCGGGTCGTGCTCGGCCCAGCGCACGCAGGTCGGCACGCCGATCGGCGGTAGGGCCGGGGCCTCGCCCTTGAGCATCGCGATCCGCCCGGCATGGGCGGCCCGGTAATGCGCGAAGCCGCCCGCGAGGTTTCCGGGCTTCAGGAAATTGTCCACGAAGGCGTCCAGCACCGGGTCGAACGCTCCCGTCCGGTGCGACCAGTGGCGCAGGAAGTGGCCGATATAGGCGGCGCAGCTCTCCCGGCTGGCGCCCACCAGCGTCACCGCCAGGTCCATCTGGTTGAAAGACTGGTACCAGATCTCGGTGAGGCGGTCCGGCGCCCCGAGCCGGGGGCCGATCCCCGGATAGACGAAGTCGAACAGGAACAGGCCGGCGCACCGCTCCGGGTGAGACCGGGCGAGGGCCTGGATCACCGCTCCGCCGACATCGTGGCCGACGATGCCGGCGCGGTCGATCCCGAGGGCGTCGAGGAGCGCCACCATGTCGGCGGCCTGCTCCGGCGGGCCGAAGGCGCCCGCGGGCTTGTCGCTGTCGCCGAAGCCGCGCAGATCCGGGGCGATCAGGGTGTGGCGGGCGGCCAGGCGCGCCATCACGGGCTCCCAGGTCAGCCAGAATTCCGGCCAGCCGTGGAGCAGCAGCAGCGGCGTGCCCGTGCCGCAGCGCGCCACATGCAGATCGGCGCCGTTCGCGCGGATCGTCAGGTGCTCGATCCGGTCCATCGTCCCTCCCTCTCGGCCCGGCGGGCCAGCATCTTCGCCTGCAGGCGGCTGCGGCGGGCGGCGATCACCGTGCCGTTGATCTCGCCGCCGAACAGGAACATGGCGGCGAGCCAGTAGAGGAACACCAGGAACACCATCGCGGTAGCCAGACCCCCATAGGTC
>NZ_BACT01000456.1:0-1715 GCF_000333255.1 Methylobacterium sp. B1
CCTCTCGGAGGCGGGCTTCATCCCGCCGCTCGGGCCCGGCTCCAGCATCGTCACCGTGCACGGCCTCGACACGATGCAGAGCGCCATGGGCGAGATCGCCAGCCGCTTCATCCAGCCGACGGATGTCCCGGAGGGGGGCGACTCGGCCCGGGTTCCGCGCGACCGCAGCCTGCGGAGCGCAGGCGGCTGACTAGCCGCTCCCGACGGCGATGCGGACGGCGTTCCCGCCCGCATCCTTGGCGGCGTAGAGCGCCGCATCCGCCCGCTCGAACAGCCGGGTCCGGCTGCCGCCCGTCGCGATGCCGGTCTTGACCTCCAGGGCGATGCCCACGGAGGCGCCGATCCGCACCATCTGTCCGCGATACGGAATCGGCCGGCTCAGGGCGGCGACGATGCGCCGGCCGCACTCCGCCAGCGCGCGGAGATCCACGGGCGCCCGCAGGAGCACGGCGAATTCGTCGCCGCCGATGCGCGCCACGAGGGCCGCGTCCCGGCAGATGGCGGCGAGCCGCGCGGCGGAGCGCCGGATGCACTGGTCACCGGCGATATGGCCATGGAGGTCGTTGACCGGCTTGAACCCGTCGAGGTCGATGAGGATCAGGGCACCGAGGGGATCCGGTCCGGCGCCGGACGATCCGGCGTCGAACTGCGCCTCGAAGGCGTGGCGGTTCGCCAGTCCGGTGAGAGGGTCGCGGTCGGCGCGCCGGCTCAGCTCGGCCAGCCGGGCGATCTCCTCGGTGACGTCCTGCTTGGTTCCGAAGAGCCGGGCTGGCCGTCCGCCCTCGGTCTCGACCGCCGCGCGGATGCGGATCCAACGCGGCTGGCCGCAGGCGGTGCGGATCTCGGCATCGAGCCGGAAGCTTGCGTGCCCGGCGATGGCCCGGCGGCGGATCGACTCCAGCAGCCGCCGCGAGGCCGGCTCGTAGAATTCCAGGATCCGCGGGCGGTGCAGCGCCGCGCCCCGGGGGATGCCGAACAGATCGTGGACTCCCCCGGACCAATCGAGGGCGCCGTCATCCAGGCGGCACGACCACAGCCAAGTCCCGGCGGCGGCCAGGGCATGCTCCTGACGCGCCAGCAGGCCGGCCTGCGCACGGATGATCGCCTGCTGCAACGCGAGCGTCGCCGCGGCGTCGGGATCGGTGGCCGATTCGGCCTGGGCCGACGGGCCGGCAGGCCCATCGACGGCGCGATCGCGGGGCGTCTCCAGCATGGTCAGGGAACGCTCGGTCGTGAGGTCGGTGCACGTTTAGACGACAGGTCTTTGAGGAAGCCCTAATCGTCCGATGCGCGACGGCCCGGCAGCGCCTATATGCCGCCGGGGCGGCTGGACCGTCGCAGGGATGGGTAAGTCGTGACGAGACGCGATCGGGACGGTCGGCATGCGGGGCGCGGGCTCGGCCGGATCACGGGCAGGATGCTGGGGCGCGCGACGGGCTCGGCGGCGCTGACCGCGGCAGCCCTGCTCGGCGGCTGCGCCACCCAGGCGCCGAGCACCGCGGCGTTGCCGAGCATCTACCTGCCCCTCGCCAGCAACAGCGCGCAGATCGACGTCGCGGCGGCCCGCGACATGATCTCGTCCTACCGCCGCAACCGCGGCGCGCCGCCCCTGACGGTCGATCCCGAATTGCAGCGTCTGGCCGAGGCCGAGGCGGCCGCGATGGCCCTGGCCGACCGGCCGAGCCGGGCGCAGACCGTCAAGGCCGCCGGGAACG
>NZ_BACT01000455.1:0-7837 GCF_000333255.1 Methylobacterium sp. B1
GCAAGCAGACGAGCGTTCGTGACCCCGCCGCGGCTGCCGCGGCGCTCGCCGAGGCCAGGGTCTCGCGGTGCTCGGCCCCCGGCTCGCCCACGAAGGCGCGCATGTCGATCAGCCCGGGGGTCAGCACGCGGCCCGCGCAATCGACGCGCTCCGCGTCGGCCGGGGCACCCGGCGCCGCGCCGGCGGCGATGTCGGCGATGCGGCCGTCCCGTACCAGCACCGCGCCGGCGGTCTCGTGGCCGGTTTCGGGATCGAGGAGGTTGGCGTTCGCCAGAAGATAGCTGCTCACAGGGGCGCCCTCGCGGAAGAGGCCGGGCCGTCGAGGCGCATGGCGAGGCCGGCTGCCGCCATGTGCGCCTTCGCCTCGGCGACGCTCGCCTGCCCGAAATGGAAGATGGAGGCCGCCAGCACGGCGCTGGCGCCGCCCTCGGCCACGCCGGCCACGAGGTCGTCGAGGCCGCCGACGCCGCCCGAGGCGATCACCGGCACGGTGACGGCGTCGCTGATCGCCCGCGTCAGCGCGAGGTCGTAGCCGGAGCGGGTGCCGTCCTTGTCCATGGAGGTCACGAGCAGCTCGCCGGCGCCCTTCTCGGCCACCAGCCGCGCGAAGGCCACGGCGTCGATCCCCGTCGGGTCGCGGCCGCCATGGGTGAAGATCTCCCAGGCGGCCGGCGCGCCGGGCGGCGAGACGCGCTTGGCGTCGATCGCGACGACGATGCACTGCGCGCCGAACTTCTCGGCGGCCCGGGCCACGAGGTCGGGATCCTTCACGGCCGCGGTGTTGATCGCGACCTTGTCGGCGCCGGCCAGCAGCAGGGCGCGGACGTCCTCGACGGTGCGCACGCCGCCGCCCACGGTGAGCGGCATGAAGCAGGCCTCGGCGGTGCGGCTGACGATGTCGAGCAGCGTGCCGCGGGCCTCGCGGCTCGCCGTGATGTCGAGGAAGCACAGCTCGTCGGCGCCGGCCGCGTCGTAGACTTTGGCGGCCTCGACGGGATCGCCGGCGTCGCGCAGGCCCTCGAAGCGCACGCCCTTCACGACGCGCCCGTCCTTCACGTCGAGGCAGGGGATGATGCGGGTCTTCAGCACGGGCGCCGTCTCATATCGCAGGCCTCAGACTATCACGCGGCCGGGCCGCGCGCCGCAGCGATCGCCGCCAGGGCCGCCTCCGGATCGATGCGGCCGTCGTAGAGTGCCCGGCCCGTGATCGCGCCGGCGATCAGCGCGCAATCCGGCTGCAGCAGCCGGTGCACGTCGTCGATCGACGCGAGGCCGCCCGAGGCGATCACCGGGATGCGCACGGCCTCTGCGAGTGCCAGGGTCATCTCGACGTTGAGGCCCTTCAGGATGCCATCGCGGGCGATGTCGGTGTAGATGATCGCCGCGACGCCCGCGTCCTCGAACCGGCGCCCCAGCTCCTCCGCAGTCATGCTGGAGGTCTGGGCCCAGCCCTCGACCGCGACGCGGCCGTCCTTGGCGTCGATCCCGACCGCGATCTTGCCCGGATACTTGCGGGCGGCCTCCCGGACGAAGCCGGGATCGCGCACCGCCGCGGTGCCGATGATCGCCCGGGCGACGCCCTTGCTCAGCCAGCCCTCCAGAGTCTTCATCTCGCGGATGCCGCCGCCGAGCTGGACCGGGATCTTCACCCGCGCGAGGATGGCGTCGACGGCCTCCGCGTTCCGCGGCGCGCCCGCGAAGGCGCCGTCGAGATCGACCACGTGGAGCCAGGAGAAGCCCTGCGACTCGAAGATCGCGGCCTGCGCGGCCGGATCGTCGCCGAAGACCTTGGCCTGCGCCATGTCCCCCTGGATGAGGCGGACGCAACGCCCCTCTTTCAGGTCGATCGCCGGGTACAGGATCACGGGCGCTTCTGTCCTTCTTGCCTGGGCCGAACGGCGCTCACGGGCGCCAGTTCAGGAAGTTGGCGATGAGCGCGAGGCCCAGCCGCTGGCTCTTCTCGGGGTGGAACTGCGTGCCGGCGACATTGTCGCGGGCGACGAGGGCGGTGACCGGGCCACCGTACTCGGCGCGCGCCACCACGTCGTCCGGGCGTTCCGCATTGAGCGCGTAGCTGTGCACGAAGTAGGCGTGCAGCCCGTCGTCGCCGGTGGGAATGCCGGCGAGCAGGGGATGGTCGCGCTCGGTCCGCAGGGTGTTCCAGCCCATATGGGGGACCTTCAGGGTCGGATCCGACGGCCGGATCGGACCGACATCGCCGGGAATCCAGCCGAGGCCCGGCGTCGTGGTATATTCCAGCCCGCGGGTCGCCAGGAGCTGCATCCCCACGCAGATCCCGAGGAACGGGCGCCCCGCCTCGTGCGCGACCTGGGTCATCGCCTCGACCATGCCGGGGACGGCATCGAGCCCGCGGCGGCAATCCGCGAAGGCGCCGACACCGGGCAGCACGACGCGGTCGGCCGCGGCCACCACCTCCGGATCCGAGGTCAGGCAGATCCGCGCATCGCGCCCGCTTTCGCGGGCGGCGCGCTCGAAGGCCTTGGCGGCGGAATGGAGGTTGCCCGACCCGTAATCGATGATCGCGACGGTCTCGGTGCTCATGCGCGTCTCGCCCGGACTCTCACCGGGCGCCTTCCTGGGCGGGGAACAGCCCGATCACCGGCTCGGACCGCCGGCTGGGACCGCTCGGGAACGGGGCCCGCGGCGTTGTCGGGCTGGCTTCGAGCCAGCGGTTCAGGGCCCGCGCCTCGGCCTCCTCGGGCGTCGCGGCGATGACCGCGTCACGCGCCGGCCAGCCGCGCCGGGCCAGGGTCCAGCGGCGGAGGCTCGACGCTTCGAGGCCGATCAGCCAAGCGGCCAGCAGGGAGACGATCAGGCCGGCACCGGTCGGCAACCCGAGCACGAAGCCGGCCGCGGCCAATGCCACGAGGCCGACGAGGACGACCAGGGCGGCGATCCAGAGGCGGTGGAACAGGAACCACAGCACCGTGAAGGCGAAGGCCGGCCAGGAAAAGCCGTCCCGCACCAGCACGGCCCGGTCGAGTTCGACCGACTCGCCCGGCCGCGCATCGGCCGGCAGGTGGAGCGTGTAGCTGCGCATCCGCATCGCGAAACTCCGACAGCGTGCGCCGCGACGGCCGCGTGGCCGATCCGGGCGCCCGGCGACAACAGGTCTACAGGGAGCCCTTGGTGGAGGGAACGCGCCCCTCCTCCCGCGGATCGATCGCAACGGCCTTCCGCAAGGCCCGGGCCAGACCCTTGTAGCAGCTCTCCGCGATGTGGTGGGCGTTGTCGCCGTAGAGAGTCTCCACGTGGAGGGTCAGGCCGGCATTCATCGCGAAGGCCTGGAACCACTCGCGCACCAGCTCGGTGTCGAAGGTCCCGATCTTCTCCACGCGGAAGGCGGTGCGGAACACCAGGAAGGGGCGACCCGAGATGTCGAGGCAGACCCGGGTCAGCGCCTCGTCCATCGGCAAGTGGATGTCGGCGTAGCGCGTGACGCCGCGCTTGTCGCCGAGCGCCTTGGCGAAGGCCTGGCCCAGGGCGATGCCGCAATCCTCGGCCGAGTGGTGCTGGTCGATATGCAGGTCGCCCACGACCTTCACGTCCAGGTCGAACAGGGCGTGCCGCGCCAGCAGATCCAGCATGTGGTCGAGGAAGCCGATCCCAGTGGCAATATTGGATCGCCCGGTCCCGTCGAGATGGACGGTGACCGCGATATCGGTTTCCGCGGTCTTCCGGCTGATGGAGGCGCTGCGCATTTCGGTCTGGACTTCGCGTCTGGGGCGGCTGCGGCCGCCCGCGCCTTCTAGAGGGACTCGCCGCCGAATGGAAAGGGCGGCCGGCTACCCGTTGAGGACCCGTCCCGCCACGGCGTCGAGCTTGGCGAGCAATGCCGGATCCCGGACCGCGGGCGCCGTCATGATCGCGCCGTCGAGCGCCCGGTGCGCGCCCGCCGGGCACGGCTCGCGCTCGGCCGGGAAATCGCGGGCGAGACGGGCGACGAGCCGCGCCGCCTTGTCGGCGTTGGCCCGGGCGACCGCGATCACCGAGGCGACGTCCACCGCGTCGTGGCCCGGGTGCCAGCAATCGAAGTCGGTGACCATCGCGATGGTGGCGTAGGTGATCTCCGCTTCGCGGGCGAGCTTGGCCTCGGGCATGTTGGTCATGCCGATCACGTCGAAGCCCTGAGCCTTGTAGGCCCGGGATTCGGCGAGCGACGAGAATTGCGGCCCCTCCATGCAGACATAGGTGCCGCCGCGATGCACCGCGATGTCCTCGGCCTTCGCGGCGACGGCGATCCGCGCCTGCAGCCCCGGACCGACCGGATGGGCGAGGGACACGTGGGCGACGCAGCCGTCGCCGAAGAACGAGGTGGAGCGCCCGTGGGTGCGGTCGACGAACTGGTCGACGAGTACGAAGAGGCCCGGCGGCAGCTCCTCGCGGAACGAGCCGCAGGCCGAGAGGGCGACGAGGTCGGTGACCCCGGCCCGCTTCAGGACGTCGATGTTGGCGCGGTAGTTGATGCCCGACGGCGAGAGCCGGTGTCCCCGCCCGTGCCGGGCCAGGAACACGACCTTGGTCTCGCCGATCCGCCCGATGCGCAGGGCGTCCGAGGGCTCGCCCCAGGGCGACGTCACGCGCTCCTCGCGCACGTCCTCGAGACCCGGCAGGTCGTAGACGCCGGACCCGCCCATCACTCCGAGGACCGCTGCCGTCATGAAGGTATTCCCCTGGTCGCGCAGCGCATAACGGCCGCCTGATCCATCCGCCACCTCATCCTGAGGTGCCGGAGCGAAGCGGAGGCCTCGAAGGAGGGCTCCAGAACACGCATCGATCTCTGGAGCCGTCCTTCGAGGCTGCTGCGCAGCACCTCAGGATGAGGTTGAGGGATGGAGCAACCCGCTTCCGTCCAGCCGATCGTCGCGGTGGCCACGGGTTAACATGGCGATCCAGCCCAAAAAAGATGGGCCCCCTTTCGGGAGCCCATCCGTCTCGTCGATCGCGGCAGCGCGCTTCAGTAGGTCTTGTGCAGCTCCGGCTGGAGGCCGTGCACCTCGCCGCCGACATCGGCCCAGATCTTCTTCTTCACGTAGTAGAGCAGCGCCGACAGGATGATGAGGAACAGGATCACCCGGAAGCCCAGGGCCTTGCGGTCCATCATGTGCGGCTCGGCCGCCCACATCAGGAAGGCCGAGACGTCCTTGCCGTATTGATCGACCGTCTCGGGCACGACCGGCTGGCCCTGATCGTTCTTCGGGTAGGCGACCTGCCCGTCGGTGATCGGCGGCGGCATCGCGATGATGTGGCCGGGATAGTACTTGTTGTAGTGGCCACCCTCCGGCAGGGCGAAGTCCTTCGGGGGCTCCTCGTAACCGTTGAGCAGGGCGTGGATATAGTCGGGGCCCTGCTCCGAGTAGCCGACGAAGGGCAGCCAGTCGGTCAGGAAGTAGAGCGAGCCCCGGGAGAAGGTCCGCGCCTTGGCGATGACCGAGAAGTCCGGCGGGGCCTTGCCGCCGTTGGCCGCCGCTGCCGCCTGATCGTTCGGGAAGGGCGGCGGGAAGGTGTCGGCGGGCCGGCCGGGCCGCTCGAACATCTCGCCGGCATCGTTCGGGCCGTCCTTCACCTGATAGGTCGCCGCGAGGGCCTTCACCTGCCCGGCGGTGAAGTCCGGTCCGCCCTCCTGGGCGAGGTTGCGGAAGGAGACCAGCTTCATCGAGTGGCAGGCGGAGCAGACCTCCTTGTAGACCTGGAAGCCGCGCTGCAGCTGCGCGGTGTCGAAGCGGCCGAACACGCCGGCGAAGCTCCAGTTCACGCGGGCCGGGATCGGCCCGCCATGCCCTTCCTGGGCGGAGACCGGCACGGCGCCGATCAGCAGGGCCGCCAGAGCGGCCGCGGCGGTCGTCGAGAGGACGCGGGTCATCATCATGGTCCTGTCGTCAGCCCGTCAGCCTTTGGTGGTCGGAGCGGCGGCAGCGCCCGCCGGCATGCCGGATCCACTCACCTGCTTGCCCGGCCCGGTCACGCTCTCGAGGATCGAGCCCGGCAGCTTCTTCGGCGTCTCGAACAGGCCGCAGAGCGGCATGACGATCAGGAAGTGCGCGAAGTAGTAAATGGTGCAGACCTGAGCGGCCAGCACGTAGCCCCCCTCCGGCGGCTGCGAGCCGAGCCAGCCGAGCAGCAGGGTCGCGCCGATGAACACCCAGAAGAACTGGCGGTAGAGCGGCCGGTAGTTGCACGAGCGGATCCGCGACGTGTCGAGCCACGGCGCGAAGGCCAGGATGATCACCGCCGAGAACATCAGGATGACGCCGCCGAGCTTGCTCGGGACCGCACGCAGGATCGCGTAGAACGGCAGGAAGTACCATTCGGGCACGATGTGCGCCGGCGTCACCGCCGGGTTCGCCTGGATGTAGTTGTCCGCATGGCCCAGGAAGTTCGGCTGGTAGAACAGGAACCAGGCGAACAGGATCATGAACACGCAGGTGGCGAAGACGTCCTTGATCGTCGCGTAGGGCGTGAACGGCACCGCGTCCTTGCCCGACTTGATCGGGATGCCGGCCGGGTTGTTCTGGCCGGTGACGTGCAGCGCCCACACGTGCAGCACGACCACGCCGGCGATCATCCACGGCAGCAGGTAGTGCAGCGAGAAGAAGCGGTTCACGGTCGGGTTGCCCACCGAGTAGCCGCCCCAGAGCAGGGTCTGGATCGTGTCGCCGACCACCGGGATCGCCGCCAGGATGTTGGTGATGACGGTGGCGCCCCAGAAGCTCATCTGGCCCCAGGGCAGCGTGTAGCCCAGGAAGGCCGTGGCCATCATCAGCAGGTAGATGACGACGCCGAGGATGTAGAGCACCTCGCGCGGGGCCTTGTACGACCCGTAATAGAGCGCGCGGAACATGTGGACGTAGACGGCCACGAAGAACATCGAGGCGCCGTTGGCATGCGCGTAGCGCAGCAGCCATCCGTAGTTCACATCGCGCATAATCTTCTCGACGGAGGTGAAGGCACCCGTCGCCGAAGGCTCATAGTGCATCGCCAGCCAGACGCCGGTGACGATCTGGATGCCCAGGAAGGCGGCGAGGATCGCCCCGAAGGTCCAGAAGTAGTTGAGGTTCCGCGGAACCGGGTAGGCAATGAAGGACGAGTGCACCAGCCCGGCGATGGGCAGGCGCGCTTCGAACCATTTGGCTACGCGGCTCTTGGGGACGTAGGTGCTGGCCGTTCCGCTCATGCTTCCGTCCTCCTCAGGCCGCTTCCTTGCCGCCTTCGCCGATCCGGATCTTGGTGTCCGTCTCGAAGGCGTAGGGCGGGATCGGCAGGTTGATGGGCGCGGGTCCATGGCGCACGCGGCCCACCGCGTCGAATTGCGAGCCGTGGCACGGGCAGGCCCAGCCCTCGAAATTGCCCTGGTGGCCGATCGGCACGCAGCCGAGATGCGTGCAGTTGCCGTAGACCACCAGCCACTGGTCGTGGCCGTTCTTGACCCGCGTCGGGAAGGCGGCCGGGTCGATCATCGCCGAGAGCGGGACCGCCTTCATGTCGCCCACCTCCTTGGCGGTGAGCTTGCGCACGAAGATCAGTTTGCCGCGCCAGAAGACGTTGACGATCTGGCCGTCCTGGATCGGCGTCAGATCGACTTCGATCGGCGCCCCGGCGGCGATCGTGTCCGCATCGGGCGCCATGGAGGAGATCAGCGGCCAAGCCGCGGCCGCGGCCCCGACCGCCAGCCCGGCGCCGGTCGCCAGGAAGAGAAAGTCACGGCGGCTGCCCTCATGACCAGAGGCCGCGGGAGCGGCGGCTGATGTGTTCGCCAAGGTTCGGAACTCCATGCGTCGGCGTCAGGGCCGCAGGTGCCCTCGTCCCGGCTCGATCC
>NZ_BACT01000454.1:0-1535 GCF_000333255.1 Methylobacterium sp. B1
CTCGATCCCGTCGACCTCCGGGAGGCCGCCGCCGCGATGGCGAGGCTCCGGCCGGATCGCCAGGTGCGCCACGCCTTCAGGTCGAGTTCCGCCCGTTCCGGCGCGAGTTCGAAATCCGTGGGCCCGAACGCGGCCTCGAAGGTGAGGTCGCTGACCCCGCTCTCGATCCGAAGCTCGATCACCTGCATGCCGATCGCACGCGCGTGCAGCGACACCAGCCGAAGGGAGCGCAGGCAGACATCGAGCGGGGCGTTGCAGGTCTGGCGGGCCTCCATGAACAGGGCCCCCCGTCGCATGTCCAGGGTCAGAGCCCGCGAGGACCGGTCCGGGCAGCGCATGAGCGGGCCGTCCGGCAGGAGGATGCGGACCTGCGTCCAGTCGGGGGCCGGCACCAGTTCCGGAACCACGCTGTCGGGCGTCGGCGTGTCGAACAATCCGGCGACGTAGATCCGCGGCGGAACAGCCCGGCAGGCGCCGAGATGGGAAGCCAGCCCGCCCCGCACGCCGAGAAAGCCGTTGCTGAGGGCGAAGCGGGTTTCGAAGGTGCTCTCCCGCAGCAATTCGTATCCGGTCTCGCGCAGCAGCCAGGACGGATCGCCTCCAGCGATCATGTCTTCGGCCAAGGTGTCGGCCACGCTCATGCGGCATCTCCCGAAGACGGCGGCGCGATATGCTCGATGCAGATCTCGTCGAAACTCGTGACCACCCGGTCCGCCCCCGCTGCCCGCAATCCGTCGGCGTCGCCGAGGCGGGCGATGCCGATGGCCGTCATGCCGCCGGCCTTGGCGGCCCGGATGCCCACGGGGGCGTCCTCGGCCACGAAACAGCGGGCCGGGACGACCCGCAATTCGGCGGCGGCCAGCAGAAAGATCTCGGGGTCCGGCTTGCCGTGGCGCAGGGCGCGGCCGCAGATGCGGGCCGCGAACGCGTCGAGCAGCGTCCGGTCCTCGCTCAGCGGCACCGCGCGCATCATGGCCTCCGCGTTCTTCGAGGACGAGGCCGCCGCCAGAGGCCAGCCCCGGTCGGCGAGGGCCCGGACGAAGCGGAGGGCGTCCGGAAAGGCCGTCACGCCCTCGGCCGCAACGATCCGCTCGAGACAGCGCTGTTTCGCATCGGCGTAGGCCGACACGAGGCGCTCGGTATCCGGTAGACCCAGCGCGGCGAGGGCCGCGCGGGCCCCGTCGATCCGGGCCTTTCCGGCGACCTGCGCCTGATACAGGGCGGTGGTGAAGGGCCGGGGATCCGCGACGCCGGCGAGCGCCTCGCGCCAGGCACGTTCATGCGGGGACGCCAGCAGGACGCCGTCGACGTCGAAGATGAAGGCGGGGGCGCTCGGGCGGCGCGTGATCGGTGGAGGCCTCATCCCGTCGCTCCCCCGGCCGAATGGCACGTCCTGCGGATCAGCCATCTCCCTGTCGCGCCGAAGACCAGAACCGACCTGGCGTCGGCGCGGGAGAGCATCCGGCCGCCGATTGTCAGGAGCGCCAGTGACTTGCGGGCTGGGCCGGCCTCGAGCCCCTCCGGCGACCGATGCG
>NZ_BACT01000453.1:0-97 GCF_000333255.1 Methylobacterium sp. B1
CGCGGCGACGAGGTGCTCAAGGCGGTGGCGCTGTGTCTGCAGCAGACGCTCGATACCGGCGGGCTGAGCTTCCGGATCGGCGGCGAGGAATTCGTCG
>NZ_BACT01000452.1:0-9814 GCF_000333255.1 Methylobacterium sp. B1
TCTAGAGTCTGTAGGAGAACTGCTCCTGCGCGGTTCCCAAAGCGGCCTTCGCCGAATCGACGGCCGCCTGTGTCGTGCGCAGCTCCTGCTCGGCATTGTCGTAGGTCGAGCGCGTGGTGAAGCCGCCGGCAAGAAGTTGCTTCTGACGCTCGAAGGACATCTTGGCCTGGGTCAGGAGTGCCTCGGCCGAAGCGAGGGCGGCTTTCGCGTTGTCGAGATTCGCCTGCTGGGTCAGGGGCTCGAGAACGGCGAGGACCTGATTGGCGGTGACGTGATCCCCGACCTCGACCCGCCGCTCGGCCACCTTGCCGTTGGTCCGGAACGAGACGTTGACCTGCGCCTGGGCCTGGATGTCGCCGGTCACCACGACCTCGAGCGCCTGAGGCGTACGGCGTGCCTGCACCACCCGCACGCGCGCCATCGCGGGATCCAGCGCGGCGTCCGGTTCGGCCCGTGCGCACCCGATCGACGCGAGCGCGGTTAACACCAGTACAACGGATGGGGGTGGACGGAAGACGATGCGGCTCATGCGATCGACCGTGTCGGCGCGGCTCGTGCGAAATGCGTGGCGCGTTCCTACGCCATCCGTTACATACCGTCCAGACGGTTTTTAGTGCAGGTCAGCGATGCAGGTGAAGCGACAACGGCTGGCGGCCCGGCCCGAGATCATCCTTGAGGCCGCCGCCGCGGTGCTGCTCAAGGCGGGCGTGCGGGGGTTGACGATCGACGCGGTTGCCGCCGAGGCCGGGCTGAGCAAAGGCGGGGTTCTGCACCATTTCGCGTCGAAGGATGCGTTGGTGGTGGCTCTGGTCGCCCGCAAGCTTGCGGATGTGCGCGAGGAGATCGCGGCATGCGCTGCGGCGATCCCCGCTGGCCCGTCTCAGTTCCCGAAGGCGATGGTGGCGCATGTGCGCGGGCATTATTGCGAGGACAACGAATCCGCGCGCGCACTCCTGCTGGCCTCGATGGAGTCGCCGGAGGCGCAGAAGGGGTTTCAGGCCTTCGTGGTGGATCAGCTGGATCAGCTCGGTCAGATCGACGGCGCCCGTCCGGGCGAGGGTTCCGTCCTGTTCTTCGCGATCCTCGGCCTGTTCATGAGTCGGGCCCTGGGCTTCCACCAGCTCGGCGAGGACTCGCTCGTGCCGATGCTCGACGCCCTCGATCGAATCGCGAGCCGGACCGACGGCTGAGATTGCGCGCTCAGACCTGAAAGGCGAGAACCGCCCGCGTGCCCGGAGATCCGGGAGCATACGACAATGCCGAGCGCAGGTTCGATGCCATCGCCCGCACGATCCGTGAGCCGAGTCCGGTCCCGCGGATCTCACCCTCTCCGGTCCAGCCGATTCCATCATCCTCGACAGCGAGCCGCACGGTGTCGGCGGCATCGCACTCGATCGCCACGCGGATCTCGCCCGACGTGCCGACCGGATAGGCGTACTTGTACGCGTTGGTGACGAGCTCGGTTACGACCACGCCCACCGAGACGGCCTTGTCCGTCGAGAGGCGCACGGGCGCCGCCCGGAGCCGGATGGCATGATCCCGCCCGCTCGCCCGCATGGCCGCCTGCAATTCCTCGACGAGGCTCTGCAGGTAGGCGTCGAGCTCCACGGACTCGACGTCGTCCGAGGTGTAGAGCCGCCGATGGATCCCGGCGATCGCCGAGATCCGGGCCTGCATCTCGTCGAGTGCAGCCTTGGCAGCCGAATCCGTGACGGCGTTGCGCTGCATATGCGCCCGGGCCGCGACGAGGGCCAGGGAATGGCGACGCGATGGTTGACCTTCGCGCAGAAACAGTTCGGCGCGGTCGCGCGCCTGCGCAACTTCGCTTCGGGGCGTTCCTTGTCGCGCCGCAGGCTCTCCTGCCGCAGCGCCGTGGCGACGGCCTCGCCGAGCAGCTCCCGGAACTGCCCCTGAACGTCCTTCCAGACGTAGTCGACCGCGCCGGCCTTCAAGGCCGCGACGGCGACGCGGCTGTCCTCGGAGCCGGTCACGTAGATGACCGGGGGCGCCTCAGGCAGGGCACGGATTTCCGGCAGCAGATCGAGGCCGGTCTGACCGGGCATGTGATGATCCAGGGCGACGGCATCGATACCGCCCTGCGCCAGCCGTGCCAGCCCCGCGGCGCCGTCGGGACAGATCTCGACCGCGTAGCCCCGGGTCTCCAGGGCGCGCCGGACCAAGCGACCGAGGCCTGGATCGTCGTCGATGTAGAGGATGCGTGCCGCCGCGGCGGTCCCGTCCCCGCTGACACGCCCGGTGCTCATGGGTTCTGGGGAACCTGCATGACCGAGAAGAACAATCCGAGCTGACGGATCGCGTTCGCGAAGCCGTCATAGCTGACCGGCTTGGTGATGTAGACGTTGGCCCCGAGATCGTAGCAGCGCTGGATCTCGCGGCTGTCATCCGTGGTGGTCAGCACAACCACCGGGGAGCGCCGCGTATGCGGGTTCGCCTTGACCTTCTCCAGGATGTCGAGGCCGGTCATGTCGGGCAGGTTGAGATCGAGCAGGATCAGCAGATGCCGCCGAGCACTCGCCTCGCCGGTGCCGTCCGCGCCGAACAGGTAGTCCAGCGCCGAGGTGCCGTTCCGGAACGGGACGATCTCGTTGTTGACGCCGGCGCGACGGATGTTGCGCTCGATGAGGCGCGCATGCCCCTCGTCATCCTCGATCATCACGATGCTGACAGGATGCACGGGCGGGCTCCACGCTCATTCGGCGGCGATGGGCGCCGGTTCGGGGTCTATCTGGACCGCTGTAGCCGGAGCGCGGGGCAAGGTCACGTCGAACGTCGTGCCGATGCCGAGTTCCGAACGGACCTCGATCCGGCCGCCGAACGAGCGCACCAGGGCTTTGACATGGGCCAAGCCTATTCCATCGCCCGGGCGATCCTGCAGGCCGGAGCGTCGAAAGAGTTCGAAGACGCGGGCATGATCCCGTGCGGCGATCCCCCGGCCGTTATCGGCGACGGAGAAACAAACCCGCCGGTCTCCGACGGCCGTGGCGGTCACGGTCACGCGTCCCGGCCGGCTGGGGTCGAGATACTTCACGGCGTTGTCCAGCAGGTTCCCGAAGACCTGCTCGACGGCCACGCGATCGGCAACGATCGTCGGCAAGTCGGGGGCGATCGTCACGGTGGCGCCCGTGGCCTCCGTCTGGTGCCTCTGGGCGTCCGCCACGCCGCGCAGCAGATTCGTCATGTCGAGGAGCTCGGGGGAAAATTGCCTCCGCCCTTCTCGGGAGAGCTTCAGGATGGCGGCGATCAGCCCTTCCATCCGGTTCACCGCCGCCTTGATGAAGCCGAGCGCCTCGGCGAGATCGCCGTCGAGCCGCTCCGCCTCCGGGTGCCCGCGAAGGGCCGCCTGGATCTCGGTCCGGGTCGCCTCCAGCTCGCTGGTGAAACCCATGACGTTGACGAGCGGCGCACGCAGGTCATGGCTCACGATATAGGCGTAGCGCTGGATCTCCTCGTTGGACTCGCGCAAGTCGGCTTCGGCCTGCCTCTGTTCGGTGATGTCCGTATGGACGCCGACCCATTCCCGGATCGCGCCGCGTGCATCGAGCACCGGAATGGCGCGGATCGCGAAATGTCGCCATGATCCGTCGCGGGACCGGACCCGGTGTTCGTGGACGTAGGTTTGTCGCGCTCGGACGGTTGCGTTCCAGCTCTCGATGGAGGCCTGCACGTCGTCCGGATGCACCGCGTCGGCCCAGCCGTAGCCCTGGTACTCCGCCCGCGTCTGGCCGGTGATCGCGCTCCAGCCGGGCTGGTCGCCGAGCATCCGGCCTTCGGCATCGTTGGTCCACAGGACGCCACGCACGGCCTGCACCGCGGCTCGAAACCGTGCCTCGCTCGCCAGCAATTCGCGTTGCACCCGCTGCTGGTCCAGGGACGAGGCGAGGATCGCCAGGAACAGGATGAGGAAGGTCGCGCCGGCGACGTAGAGCGCGAGATTCTGCTGGCCCTGGACGCTCGTCATCGCATGGGCGGCGTGGGGGCCGCCTTCATCGACGGTGATCGTCGCGGCGGCCATGCCGGTGTAGTGCATGCCGGCCACGGCAACCCCCATGACGCAGGCCGCGACAAGCTTCTGCCAGACGCCGTGCTGGTGAAACGAGAGCCACAAGGCCGCGGTCGCCGCGGTCACGGCGATCGCCACCGAGAGCGCGACCATGGGCCGATTGTAGGAAAGGTCGCCAGGGATCCGAAGCGCCGCCATGCCGGTGTAGTGCATGCCGGCAACCCCCAGGCCCATCAGCACGCCCGCCACGAGGATGCTGCCGAGCCCCTCCCCGGTCCGCTCCACCCACAGAAAGCCGGCGCCGGTGGCCGCAACGGCGATCGCGAGAGAGAGGAGGGTCAGGCCGACGTCGTAGGTGGTGGGCATGCCGGTTTCGAAGGCCAACATGCCGACGAAATGCATCGACCAGATGCCGCCGCCCATGGCGAGCGCAGCGCCGGTGATCCACGGCCAGCGGGGGCCCGCCGCGACGGGCCCTCGGATGCGACTGCCCAGATCCAGCGCTGTGTAGGACGCAAAGACGGAGAGGCCGATCGACAGGGCGACGAGCGCCGGATTGTAGCCTGTATGGACCATCGACTGGGATCGACGTGTGGAGCGCGCAGATCGGGATGTATCCTGAGCCCTTGAAGCGCGCCATCGGGAATCGAAGGCCCCGTGGTCTCCCGCAGCCAGGATCGTGAGCGCGGGGCCGACCTGCCGGTCGGCTGCGGGTGGCGCGACGTGGCGGAAGCCCGGGCCTTCCCGTCGCCGCGGCGATCGCGCATTGTCCCGCGCGGCGGCCTTCGGCCTGTCCCGACAGGTTGCGGCAAGCAGGAGGAGCGACGATCCATCGTGGCCCCCGCCCGAGCCGAAGATCCGCCGCCCTGACGCGGGTTCGCGGTGGAGGGGGGAGCCAAGATGCGGGCCCCATCCGGGCAAGCCGACGGCCGGGCCCCGACCGACCCTGGGCGCCGCCGCCGGCGCGCCCATAGACTGCGTAGAAAAATCCGCGTTCGCCAGACCGCGATGGCCTCATCGGTCGCGCGCGCGCGTTCTAGAGTTCCGTCGATCGCTCATCGCGAATGCAGGTTCATGAACGGACACGCTGCGGCACGACTTCCGGACGACCTGCGCGACGCCCTGGCGCGGACCCTTTACGATCACGACCGTCCGGCGGGCGAGGCGTGCGCGGGCTGGGAGGCCGCGGATTTCGAGATCCGTCACCCGGGTCTGCGCGAGCGCTATCGCCGCTCCGCCGACGCCCTTGCCGACGGCCCGCTCGCCGAATGGCTTCTGAGCCGCCTCGCCGACGAGGAGGAGTTGCGGGTGCTGCGTCGGCAGCGGATGTCGCCGGAGCGGGAGCGCGAGCTTCTGGAGGCCAACAACCGTCTTCTCGCGCGCGCTGAAACGGCCGAAGCGGCCCGGGAGGCGGCCGAGGGAGCGTTCGCCACGCTCCGCCGCGAGCGCGACGTCGCCCGGGAGGCGGAGGCGTTCTGGCAGCAATTCGCTTTCGATGCCGACGATCTCGCGACCCGCCGCCTCATCGAGCAGACGGATGCGCGCGCCGAGGCCGAGCGCCGGGCCATCGCGGAACGGTGCCGCAGGGAGCGCGCGGAGGCGGCGTTGCGCCTGTTCGCCGACCGCGCCGACGTGATGCCGAAGGAAGGCTGGGCCTCGGAACTGGCCCAAGCCAATCGCGACATACCGCTCTGGTGGTTTCACGCGGCGCGCGTCGCCCTGGACCCGCCGGATCTCTCCCGGCCAGCCGAAGACGGAGAGGGTTGAGACCCTCAGGCGGCGGCGGACTGCTTGGCGGACTGGTCTCGGAACAGCGCCGTGCATCCGGAACCGCGGTGCATGCTCAGGATCGACGCGCGGTCGATCTCCGGGTGCGACTTGAGCACGTTCTGGACGCAGGCCAGGACACGCTCGTACTGCGCGGCATCGTAGTTCGGCTCGAGCGGACTGACCGCGATGTAGGTCTCCACGACGAGGACGCGCTCGGCGCGGTCTCGGGTGACGTCGACGGCGATCCAGGAGGATTTGATCAGGCTGGTGCTGGCGAGCATGGGCGTTCCTCGTGCAGCGTTGCGACTTTAATCCCGCGGCGGCGGGCCAATTTTGGCGAAATCATGGACCGCCCGGCCGCGAATGCCAAGGGGCGCTCCCACCTGGTCCGAGGCTGCAAGCTGTCTGTTGAGCGCCGCGTCTGGCCGGCTTACGTTTCGTCACGGGCCGCACAGGCCCGATCCACAATCGGCACTCGCATCCGGCGAATGGCATGTGGTATACAAATTCAAGGACTCGTCACCCAGGGTCCGAGTGACGGTGTCGCGACACGACGAGACCGCGCATTGGGAGGGATAGCAGACATGATCCGTTCGAGGATGAGAGGTCCCTGCCCCGGCGTCGCACGTTGCCCGTCACCGACCCGTGCAGGCAGCATGCCGGCATTCCGCGCGGCCTGAGCCGCCCTCCGACATTCCCGAATCCGACTCCAGCTCCGAGACCGATCATGACCAAGGCCCTCGAAGGCGTCCGCATCCTGGACTTCACCCACGTTCAATCCGGCCCGACCTGCACGCAGCTCCTGGCTTGGTTCGGTGCAGACGTCATCAAGGTGGAACGGCCGGGCGTCGGCGACGCCACGCGTCAGCAGCTTCAGGACATTCCTGACGTGGACAGCCTCTATTTCACGATGCTGAACCACAACAAGCGCTCGATCACGCTGGATTCGAAGAATCCGAAGGGCAAGGAGGTCCTCTGGCGCCTCATCAAGGAATGCGACGTCCTGGTCGAGAACTTCGCACCCGGCGCGCTCGCCCGCATGGGCCTCACCTGGGAGAAGATCCACGAGGCCAACCCGCGCATGATCCTGGCCTCCGTGAAGGGCTTCGGTCCCGGCCGCTACGAGGACTGCAAAGTCTACGAGAACGTCGCGCAATGCGCCGGCGGCTCGGCCTCGACCACGGGTTTCCGGGACGGTATCCCGATGGTGACGGGGGCGCAGATCGGTGATTCCGGAACGGGTCTGCACCTCGCGCTCGGCATCGTCACGGCGCTGTATCACCGGACCCAGAGCGGCCTCGGCCAGAAGGTCGACTGCGCGATGCAGGACGGCGTGCTCAACCTGTGCCGGGTGAAGCTGCGCGATCAGCAGAGGCTCGAGCACGGGCCGCTGAAGGAATACAGCCAGTTCGGTGAAGGCATCCCGTTCGGCGAGGCGACTCCGCGCGCCGGCAACGATTCCGGCGGCGGTCAGCCGGGCCGCATCCTGCGTTGCAAGGGCTGGGAGCAGGATCCGAACGCCTACATCTACGTGATCACCCAGGCCGCCGTGTGGGAGCCGATCTGCGACATCATCGGCGAGCCGAGCTGGAAGACCGACCCGAACTACGCCACGCCGAAGGCCCGACTGCCGCATCTCAACGAGATCTTCACGCGGATCGAGGCGTGGACGATGAAGGTGTCCAAGTTCGAGGTGATGGACACGCTGAACAAGTACGACATCCCCTGCGGCCCGATCCTGTCCATGAAGGAGATCGCCGAGGACGAGTCGCTGCGGAAGACCGGCACGATCGTCGAGGTCGACCATCCGACGCGCGGCAAGTACCTGACGGTGGGCAATCCCATCAAGCTGTCGGCGAGCCCGAGCGACGTGAAGCGCTCCCCGCTGCTCGGTGAGCATACCGAGGAGATCCTGCGCAGCGTGCTGGGCTATTCCGAGGCCGAGGTCGGTGAAATCTCCGAGTCCGGCGCGATCGGCGTCGTTCAGAAGATCGCCGCAGAGTGAGCGGCGTGCGGCGATCCCGGGCTCCGGCCTGGGTTCGCCGCCGTCGTGTCCGGGGCCGCACCGTCCCGGACTTCGGATGACGCCGTCCGACCAACGGGGCACGACCGTTCGCCGCCGCGCCCCGCGCTCCGACCGTCCCTTTCCCGGGCCGCCATGGGCCCGGTCGAAGCCCAGGAGATTGCATGCGCATCGCCTTCATCGGCCAACAGGATTTCGGCAAGGCGGTCCTGGAGGCGTTCCTCAAGCGAGGCGATGAGGTCGCCGCGGTGTTCTGCGCGCCCGAGAAGCCCGGCGCCAAGCCGGACGTCCTCAAGACCGCGGCGGTCGAGAAGGGGTTGACCGTCTTCCAGTTCCCCAGCCTGAAGAGTCCCGAGGCCGAGGCCGCGATGCGCGGGCTCGATGCCGACATCGGCATCATGGCCTACGTGCTGCAATTCGCGCCCCAGAGCTTCGTCAACATCCCGAAGCACGGCACAATCCAGTATCATCCGAGCCTGCTGCCGCGGTATCGTGGCCCGTCCTCGATCAACTGGCCGATTGCCCGCGGCGAGCTGCAGACCGGCCTCACAATCTTCCGGCCCACCGACGGGCTCGATGAAGGGCCGGTGATCCTGCAGAAGACCTGCCCGATCGGCGCCGATGCGACGCTGGGCGACGTCTACTTCGACAACCTGTTCCCGATGGGCGTCGAGGCGATGCTCGAGGCGGCCGATCTCGTCGTTGCGGGAGAGCATGTCGAGATCGACCAGGATGAGGATGCCGCCAGCTACGAGGGCTGGTTCCGGGGGGCGGAGGCGGAGATCCACTGGTCCGCCCATGCCGAGCAGATCTACAACCTGATCCGCGCGGCCAATCCGGCGCCGGGCGCCTGGACGACGCTCGACGGCAAGAAGCTCCAGATCTTCGATTCCACCCTGCATCGGGTCCGTAAGCTCGCCGATGTCGTGGGCAAGCCCGGCGAGGTGATCGCCATCGACGACGCGGGGTTCAGCGTCTGCGCGCAGGGCGGCCGGATCGAGATTCGCAAGGTCAAGGCGGAGGGCGGCAAGAAGATCGCGGCCGCCGCGTTCGCCCAGGAGGTCGGGCTGGCGGTCGGGCAGGTGCTCGGGCGATAGGATGCCCGCGCCGGCGGTGGAGCGCATCCGACCTTAGACGGCGCGGCGCCCGACCGATCCCGCGGGGCCTCTCGGCTACGCGGTCGTTGAGCCTGTGCTCCCCGCCGCATTCAGCCCATAGCCGCGAAAGCGCTCGACGGTGATGCCGATCTCTTCATCGGACAGGATGATCGGCGTCCCGATCTGCCGGGCGACGGCGTATTGCTGGCAGAGGGTCTCCAGCTCGACGGCGAGCCAGAGGGCCTTCTCCAGATCGGTGCCGGCCGCGATCATGCCGTGGTTGGCGAGGAGGCAGACGTTGCGATCGGCCAGCGCAGTCAGGGCTAGGTCCGAGAGTTCAGCGGTGCCATAGGGCGCATACGGCGCGCAGCGCACGCACGGGCCTCCGAAGGCGGCGATCATGTAATGGATCGCCGGTATCGCCTGACCGCACATGGCGAAAGCGGTGCAGTAGACCGGATGTGCGTGGACCACCGCACCGAATTCCGGACGGGACACCAGGATGTCCCGATGGAAGCGCCATTCCGAAGAGGGCTTCTGATCCGGCGGGTGGGTGCCGTCGAATGCCATCGGGACCACATCGTCCGGTCCCGTCCTGTCGGTGGGCATGCCGGAGGGTGTGATCAGGAGCCCATCGCGGAACCGCACCGAGACGTTCCCCGACGTCCCGCGGTTCAGCCCCTGGGCGTCGAGCGCCCGTGCCGCCGCCACGACGCTCTCCCGCGCGATCCGCTCGTCCCTATCCATACCCGATCTCCGGAAAGCCCGGTCCCCGGTATGCAGGAAGCCCGGCGCCGTAAAGACGGCGCCGGGCTCATTCTCGTCGGTTCGTGTCGCCTGGACCGCGTTACTGGGCCAGGACCGGCGCGAGGCTCGCCTCGGGCTTCTTGGTATAGGCGGCCC
>NZ_BACT01000451.1:0-7761 GCF_000333255.1 Methylobacterium sp. B1
CCGCCCAGCAGGTAGCCGAGCTGCAGGCCCATGATGGCCAGCGCCGTCGGGGCGGCGTTGCGCACGACATGCCGGAACACGCCGCGCTCATCCATGCCCTTGGCGCGCAGGGCCTCGACGAAGTCCTGGGACAGGATGTCGGCCACCAGCGCCCGGACCGTGCGGGCGATGATCCCCATCGGGATCACCGACATCGTGATCGCCGGCAGGATCAGGTAGCGCAGGTGCTCGAAGTCGGGCCGCCAGTTGCCGGAGCCGTCGGGCCCGGCGCCGGTGGGCGGAAGCCAGCCGAGATTGGCCGAGAACACGATCACCAGGACCATGCCGAGCCAGTAATGCGGCACGCTCACGCCGAAGACCGAGACGGCGGAAGCGGCCCGGTCGGCCAGCGAGTTGCGGTGGTAGCCCGCCACGAAGCCGAACAGGGTGCCGAAGGTGAACCCGATCACGGTCGCCACGGAGGCGAGGATCAGCGAGTTCACCACGGCGCGGCTGACCTCGCCGAGCACCGGCCGGCCCGTGGCGATGGAGGTGCCGAGATCGCCGTGCAGCACGTGCCACAGCCAGATCAGGTACTGGACCGGCAGGGGCTTATCGAACCCGTAGGCGGCCCGCATCTCGTCGATGGTCGCCTGGGTGGCGTCGGCGGGCAGGACCGCGCTCAGGGGATCGCCCGGCGCGAGATGGACGAGGAGGAAGCAGACGACGCTGACCCCGAACGCCACGGGCGTCACGTAGACCAGCCGTTTGAGGATGTAGAGCAGCATTATTCGCCTTTTGGCCCACCGATATTTTGTCGCCGTCCGGTCGCCCCCGCCGTGGAGAGCCTTCGAAGATCACGCTTCGGTCCTTGCGAGGCGCGACAATCCCCCTCTCCCGTGCGGGAGAGGGTTGGGGTGAGGGATCAGGTCCATCCGGAGAGGTCGCACCCCGCACCCTGTCCCTCTCCCGCATAGGAGAGGGAACCCGCCCCTCCAGAAAACCCGCTCCGTGCCTCCGATAGCTCGCAGGCACGACGGCGGCGCTACCGCCCCGCCGTCGCCATCGTAATCTTCGAGAAGTCCTGGAACCAGTTCTGCGCCTGGACGAAGCCCTTGACCTTGGGGCTCATCGCCCGCGGATTGACGTCGTGCGTGATCATGATGAACAGCGCGTCGTCGACATACTTCTCGTGGATCTTTTCCAAGACCTTGGTCTGCTCGGTCTTGTCGAAGGTGTTGCGGACCTGATCGAACAGCTTGTCCATCGCGGGATCGCAGTAATAGCCCCAGTTCGTGCCGTTCGGCGGGGCGAAGTTGCACTGCAGATGGCGGATGAAGCCGGTGAACGGATCCTGGATGAAGTACGAGTAGTTGATCGCCGAGACGCCGCGGGAGATGTCGGCCTTGGCGCCGGCCCGCCAGATGTTGATGAGCGTGTTCCACTCGACCACCTCGTAATCGACCTGGATGCCCACGTCGGCGAGGTTCTGCTGGACGAATTCGTTCATCGGCAGCGGCTGCATCTGGCCCGAGCCCGAGGCCGAGATCGCCACCTTCAGCTTCAGCGGCTTCGCGGGGCTGTAGCCGGCTTCGGCGAGCAGCTTCTTGGCCGCGTCGGGGTCATATTTCACATCGAAGGTCGGATGGCCGAACCATTGATGGCCGGGCGGCATGAAGCCCTTGGCGGGGATCGCGAGGCCGCCGAGCAGTTCCTTCAGACCGTCGCGATCGATGGCGAGATTTGCCGCCTTGCGCACGCGGATGTCGTTCCAGGGCGAGCCCTCGACGCGCGAGAGGTGCCACGTCCAGTTATGCGGGTAGGCGTTGGTGACGACGGTGAAGCCGGCGCTCTTCAGCGACGCCACCGAGTCCGGAGCGGGCGCCTCGATCCAGTCCACCTGACCGGAGCGGAGCGCTGCGGTCCGGGCATTGGCCTCCGGCAGCGGGATCAGCACGAGCTTGTCGAGCTTCGGGACGCGGTTCGCGTCCCAGTATTCCTTGAACGGCACCATCTCGGCGCGCTCGCGCGGGGCGAACAGGGTCAGCTTCCACGGGCCGGTGCCCGAGGGCTGCTTGGCGAAGGCGTCCCAGGACTTGCCGAGCTTCTCCCACTGGGCGGGCGAGGACATCATGATCCAGGCGATCTGGTAGGGCAGCGTTGCGTCGGGGGCCTTGGTGGTGATCTCGACGGTCAGCGGGTCGACCACCCGGTAGCTTGCCACCGCCGGGATGCGGGTCTTGCCCTGGGCGGATTGGCGCGGGTCGTATTGCGGCGCGTCGGCCTTCAGGAGCTTGTCGAGGTTCCAGACCACTGCGTCGGCGGTGAAGTCCGAGCCGTCGTGGAATTTCACGCCCGGCCGGAGCTTGAAGGTCCACTTGGTCTTGTCGGTGGCGTCGACGCCCCAGCTGGTGGCGAGGCCTGGCACGAGGTCGGAGGCCAGTTCGGCGCTCGACAGGTCCCAATTGATCAGGCCGTCATAGACCGTGTAGCCCATGAACCGCATGCCCTCGCCGCCATTGTCGGTCTGGCCGGTGGTGAGAGGGATGTCGGAGGCGGTCATGCCGATCCGCAGCGTCCCCTGCGCGAGGGCAGCGGTGCTCGCGGAGAGTGCCAGGGCGCCGGCCAGCGCCGCACGGGCGCCGAGTTTTCTCAGACGGGACAGCATCTTGCGTCGGGTGCTCACGTTGGCCCGAGCCTGAGGGCCCGGGATACGCTCGACCTTATGCAAGCCTGCGGCCAGACGGATCGTCCTGCATGCAGGGAGCGTGTGGTGGCTATTGCGCGTCGATCAGGCTCACATGGGCGGCGACCACCCGCCAGCCTTCGGGGAAGCGCGCCCAGGTCTGGCTCTGGCGGCCGATCTTGCCCGGCGCGCTGGCGCGGGCGAACAGCGTCATCGCGGTGGCGAAATCGCGCCCGTAGGTGGTGATCTGCGTCTGCGCCAGGGTGCGCTCCAGGCCCACCGGCGAGCGGGCCCGGCGGAAGGCGCGGATCGCGTCCATGCCGTAGAGATTCTCGCCGATGCCGTAGCGGATGGTCAGCGGATCGTCCCGGAACAGGGCCTCGAGAGTCGGGACGTCGTTGGTCGTCAGTGCCGTCTCGTAGGCCCGGAACGCGGCCTCGACCTCGGCTTTCACGGCGGGATCGTCGATGATCATCAGGCAAGCTCCGCGATCGGCGCCGTGCTGACGCCGGTTCGTTCGAGGTGACGCGCCACGCGCAGGACGAGATCCTCGCGCCAGGGCGCGGCGATCACCTGGACCCCCAGGGGCAATCCGGCGTCCAGCCGGATCGGTGCCGCCACCACCGGCAGGCCGATGAACGAGATCGGCTGCGTGAACACGCCGATATTGGCGCGCACCGGCAGCGTGACGCCGTCGAGGACGAAGTGCGTCTGTCCGCCCTTCGGCGCCCGGCAGGGCGTGGCCGGGGCCAGGATCACGTCGACGGTCTCGAACAGCTCCAGTACGCGCGCCCGGTACCAGCGGCGGAACCGCTGCGCCCGCTCCACATGGGGGGCCGGGATCATGGCCCCGGCGATCAACCGGTCCCGCACCGCCGGATCGAAATCCTGCGGGCGCGTCCGCAGCCGGTCGAGGTGCAGCGTCGCGCCCTCCGCGGCGGTGATCAGGTAGGCGGCCGCGCGGGCGCGGTGCGCTTCCGGCAACTCGACCGTGCCGCGCGCACCCAGGACCTCGGCGGCGCGCGCAACCGCCGCGAAGGCGTCCGGGTCGCCGCCGCGCGCGAAATGGCCGCCGGCCACCGCGATGCGCAGGCCATCGATCCCCGCATCGAGATGCGGAAGGACCGGCTCCGCCGGCCGGAGCGTCGCCACCGGATCGTCCGGATCGGGGCCCTGCATCACGTCATAGGCGAGCGCGAGGTCGGTCACGCTCCGGGCCAGGGGCCCGAGATGATCGAGGCTCCCCACGAAGGGGAAGCTGCCCGCGCGGGTCAGCCGGCCGTAGGTCGGCTTGAGGCCGAAGCAGCCGCAGAAGGCGGCGGGGACGCGGATCGATCCGTTGGTGTCCGAGCCCAGCGTCAGGGGCACCATGCCGGCGGCGAGGGCCGCGCCTGAGCCGCCGGACGAGCCGCCGGTCATGTGATCGAGGGCGTGCGGATTGTGGGCGTCGCCGTCGTGGACGTTCTCGCCTGTGAAGTCGTAGGCGTATTCGCCCATGTTGAGGGCGCCCACGAGGATGGCTCCCGCCGCCTCCAGGCGCCGCACCAGGGCACCGTCCCGCTCGGCCGGAGGCCGCTCGCGATTGATCTTCGATCCGGCGCGGGTGGGCAGGCCCGCGATGTCGATCAGGTTCTTCACCGCGAACGGCACGCCGGTCAGCGGTCCCGGCTTCGCTCCGCCGCTCAGCGCGGCATCCTGGGCGTCGGCTCTGGCCAGGGCGCGGGCAGCCACCACGTCGGTGAAGGCGCCGACACGGCCGTCCAGCCGCTCGATCCGGTCGAGAGCCGCCGTGACGACCTGCCGTGCGGTGGTGTGGCCGTCGATGATGGCCGCGGCGACCGCGACGGCCGTCGAAAGCTCGTATGCGCTCACGCTTCGAACCTCGGCGCCGCATCGATCTCGTCGGCGAGGGGGAACGCCTCCACCAACGCGGCCGCCGCGGCCAGGACACGGAGATTGGCCGTGATCGGTCCCATCCAGGCGGGATCGAGTGGGAGGCCGAGCAGCGCTGCCGTGACGGCAGCATAGGTCTCGGGATCGTAGGGCGGGCACGTCTCGGGCATCGCTGCTTTCGGTGTGATGTCGATTCAGGCAGGTCTCGCGGGGGAAGCAGGCCTTGTGCCGCGCAGGCCGCGATAGGACTGCCGATCGGCATCCGATTGTGCCTAAATGTTGAGCATATCGCCGAACGTGACGCGGCATCCGCGGGCGGCGGGGTCAGTTGCCCGCGCTTTGGGCGCCGCGTTGTAAGCAGGACCGGGATTTGGGCGCGCCCGGTCTCCGGTCGAGGCGGCTTCGGCGGCCGTTGAACGTGGCCGGCTAGCCAAGACCTCCTATAGACTGCCGATTTTGCAGGTCTGCTTTGCGATCGAAGAATGCTCCGCCCGGAAGGAAGACCGCGCAGGTATAGCCTGAGGCCGCCTCGCCCGGGCCCGGCTGTCCATGTGTCGGTGGATTGCGAACGTTCAATCCTTGTTCTCAGCGCGCACGCGACCTACCTACATCATGCACAGTCAGACCTGCAGGACGACGGGAGCCACACGCGGGCGTGCCGACCTTGCGGCTCGGCCCTCGGCTTGAGGTTTTTCCGCATCGCCGGACGAAACTCTTACAGAGACGGCGTGGATTGTCGCTTTGTCGCCCGCCTGCGCAGGTTCCGACGATTGCATCGTGCGGGGAGCTCTGGTTAAGGGCTTTGCGATCTTCGAAACAATGGTCCGACCCGAGCGTTCAGACGCACGCCGAGCGTTCGGGTCGGACCATCGGTACAGCCGATGGATCGGTGCGGTTCCGGGGCGCGGGGACGGCGTTGGAACCGGCAGACTCCGTACGTGCCCGGCCCCGCCGGATGTCCCCGCGACACGCGAGACGTACCCAACTGAGAAAGGTCAGATGAGCGCATTCGACTACAGGAATTTCGACGACCGTCGTCAGAACTCCCAGAACGCCAAGGCCGCCTTGCTGGCCAAGTTCAAGGCCCGTCCGCCGGCCGATGATCCGGAGGTGATCGCCAAGGCAAAGGCCCGCGCGGAGATCGCCAAGGCCCGCGAGGAGCGTTCCCGCGAGCGCGAGGCGGCCCGGATCGCCGCCGAGCGGCAGGCCGCCGAAGAGAAGCGTCAGCGGGAGGAGGCGGAACTCGCCGCCCAGCTCGCCCGCGAGGCCGCCGAGTTGGCCGCGGCGCAGGAGCGCAAGTCGGCCGAACTGGCTGCCAAGAAGGCCCAGCGCGATGCGCGCTACGCGGCCCGCAAGGCAAAGGTCAAGACCAAGCGCTGAACGCGCACCGACGGCTCCTTCACGCCACGGAAACCGAAGACGTCCGCCCGCCAGGCGGGCGTCTTCGCGTTTTGGGTCATGCCCGCTCGGCAACCGCTGCGTGTGCCCGCGCGTTGGGGCCGGTCGAACCCGCGACGTCCTCGCTCGGCGGGCGCAGCCGAGGTCGCGATGCAATCCTGGACGAGACTGGCCCTCATCGTCGGCGCTCTGCCGATCCTCCTCGCCGCCGAACAGGCCCACGCGCAGGATTCGGAGACGGTGACCGCCTGCGAGACGCTGATCTCCGCACGCCGGATCGATGCTGCCGCGGGTGCCGAGCGTCAAGCGCTTGGGGAGACCGGTTGCCGCCGCATCCCGCGCAGCGCAATCGGCGCCGTCGAGCAACGGGCCTTGATCGGCGGGGCGCCTTACGAGTGCATGAGTGTTGCCGATGCGGGGCGGTGTCTCTGGGTTGTCCCGTAAGCCGGGCGCGCCCTCGTTTTTCGGTCAGGCCAGCACTCTGACGAAGCTTCACGGCTCAGCAAGACGCGCTATTTCTCACGTCTTGAGCGTGTGAGCCCTGAACATCAGTATGCCGCGTATCCTCGAAAGCACCCGCGTGTCGATATTCGCCGCGGTCTGGATCGCATCGGCGCTGAGCTGTGGAACGGCCCGCGCAGAGCCTCCGATTCGGAGCCCCGAGGATGCGGCATGCCGCCTTGAGGCCCGCGCCAAGGTGTTCTCCACGCCGAACCCTCAGGGTTTGGAACTCGAGGAGATCGGGCGGCGAATCTATTTCGCCTGCATGAAGCGCGTCGCACAGGTGACCGCGCCGGCGGCCCGGCGCGGTGGTCGGCGGCATCGCAGCCGACGCCGCTGAGCGGCGGTGCTGCGGTCAGGCGTCGAGCGGCGCGCCGATCCGCGCGCGGAGGCGGAGACGCAGGGCTTCGTTGCCACCTTCGGCATCGAGCGCGGCCATCAGGCGCAGCAAATGGCTGAGCGGGGTCGAACGACACGCGACGGCGTCGGCGATCTGCTCCGGCAGGGACTTGGCGGCCGGAACGTAGCGCGGTGCCGGGCCGGCCTGATGAGTCTGGGGCATGCGAGGCGCTCGTCCTTCGAAAGAGTCCAGATTGGCGGGCGGGTCGCTACGCCTTTCGATCGACGGACACCAGCCCCTTTCGCGCGATTACGTAGCCGGCATCACTCTCCGTCACCGTGGGGCAACAGCGCGGCGGTAAAGTGTGGACGACTCGGGCTGAGAGTCCGAATCGGCTTGCCCGATCGCGATTTCAGGTGCCGGCCAGCGGCGAGGACGCGAACCCGGCGAGCAGGTCCTGGGGATCTCGATAGATCGCCACGCAGCCCGCAGCCGTCAGATCCGCTTCCGGGAAGCCGCCGCAGAGCAGGCCGATCGTGGGCAGTCCCGCCTTTGCCGCGGCCTCGGCATCGTAGGGCGTGTCGCCGACGACGTGCGCCGCGTCTGGCGCTACGCCGTCGAGCTTCCGCAAGGCGGCCTGGAAGATGTCAGGATGCGGCTTCGAGCGGTCGGCATCGTCCGCACTGGTGGCGACGTCCACGAGATCGCCGATCCCGAGGATCTCGGTGTAGCGATCCACCTCGGTTCCCGGCCTCGACGAGGTCCTGTGCGGTGGCCTCACGCAGGATCGACTATACTTGCTCGAGGGCACACCGGGCACCGGCAAGACTACACTCTCACTCCAGTTCCTGCTCGACGGCGCCGCGCGCGGTGAGCGCGGCCTCTACGTCACACTATCCGAGAACAAAGATGAGCTGTGTGCTGCAGCCGCCTCGCACGGCTGGTCGCTCGACGGCATCGAGAT
>NZ_BACT01000450.1:0-9237 GCF_000333255.1 Methylobacterium sp. B1
GCCCCGGGCCGACACCCGGGACCTCCGGTTCCACACGAAGACGGGGAAAGGCGTTGACTGGCAGCTGACCTACGAGGCCCTGCTTCCGTTCTAGGAGCGGGTGGAGCGGTTTCTCGGCGTGTCGGGCGCGCCGAGCTATCGTGGGGATGCCGGCCGGCGCTATCCCCTGCCCCCGGTCCCGCGGAATGGCCCGGCCGACATCATGGCGCGGGCCTGCGAGGCCCGCGGCATCCGGTGGGCGGACGCGCCCGCCGCCGTGGTCTCCCAGGATTTCCAGTCCGAGGACGGACCCCGCCGCAACGCCTGCATCAATTGCGGCTTCTGCCACCAGGGCTGCCGCACGGGCGCCAAGGCGAGCATGGACGTGACCTACCTGCCGTACGCGGTGGCCCACGGTGCCGAGATCCGGGCCGAGGCCTTCGTCCACGGCCTGGAGCGCGCTGCCGACGGCCGGGTCACCGGCGTGGTCTACCGCCAGGATGGCGAGGATCGCCGGCAGCGGTGCGGCGCCGTTTTCCTCTGTGCCGGGGCCGTCGAGACTCCGCGCCTGCTGCTCAATCTCGGGCTCGCCAATTCCAGCGGCCAGATCGGGCGCAACTACATGGGGCACGTGGCGACCCAGGTCTGGGGTACCTTCGACAACGAGGTCCGGATGAACCGGGGCTATCCGTCCTCGCTGATCACCGAGGATTTCATCCGCGCCGGCGCCGACTTCGCCGGCGGTTACCTCATCCAGAGCCTCGGCGTGGTGCCGGTGACCTTCGGCAATGCGGTGGCGCGGGGGCGCGGCCTGTGGGGGAAGCCGCTCCTCGACTACCTCGACCGCTACAACCGCCTCGCCGGCATCGGCATCAACGGCGAGACGCTGCCCTGCGACGCCAACGTGCTGACCCTCGCCGACGAGACCGACGCGCACGGGATGCGCAAGGCCCATATCAGCTTCGGCTACGGCACCAACGAGGACCGCCTCAACGCGCATGCCACGAAGGTCATGCGCGGGCTCTGGGAGGAGGCGGGGGCCGAGGACATCTGGGTGCTGGAGCGCGTCGCCCACACGCTCGGGACCTGCCGGATGGGCCGCGACGGGTCGAGCGCCGTCGTCGATCCGCACGGCCGCAGCTTCGACATCGACAACCTGTGGATTTGCGACGGCTCGACCTTCCCGAGTTCGCTCGCGGCGAACCCGGCGCTGACCATCATGGCACTCAGCCTGCGCAGTGCGGAGGCGTTCCTGGCCGGTCGGGCCTGAGGATGCCTCAGCCCGAAGCGGCGCGCAGGTCCGCGAGCCCGTGCCGCTGCCGGCCCTCCCCGTCGAAATTCGACGGGTCCAGCCATGCGGCGAAGCCGGCGCGGACCCGCGGCCACTCCGCGGCGGTGATCGAGAACCACGCCGTGTCGCGGGAGCGGCCCTTCACCACGACGGCGTTGCGGAAGATGCCCTCGAAGGTGAAGCCCAGCCGCAATGCCGCCGCCCGGGACGGGGCGTTGAGGCTGTCGCACTTCCACTCGTAGCGCCGGTAGCCGAGTTCGTCGAAGGCCCGGGTCATCATCAACGCCATCGCCTCCGTGGCGGCGGGCGAGCGCTGCAGACGCGGCCCGAAATGGAGATGGCCGACCTCGATCACGCCGTTACCCGGATCGATCCGAAGATACGAGGCGATCCCGCGCGCGTCGCCGCGCGCGGGATCGAGGATCGCGTAGAACAGCGGATCCTCGCTTGTCTGCTGGGTTTCCAGCCGCGCCCGGTAGGCCGCCGCGCTCTCTGGCATCTCGTCGCCGAGGTAGGTCCAGCCGCGCGTGTCGGGGGCAGCGCTGTAGGTCTCGAACAGGGCCTCACCATGGGCGGCGGCGTCGAGCGGGACGAGCCGGCAGGTGCGGCCCTCCATCGGCGTCCGCGGCGGGCGCGGACGCGGGCTCCAGTCCGGCAGCGCCGGGCCGATGGGTTGGCCGAAGGCGTTGAGGCGCGCGCTCACAGGCCGCTCCGCTCGGCGACCAGCCCGGCGAGACCCGCCTCGCCCTCGGCGCGCAACCCCGCGATGACCCCGTGTCGGTCGGCCTCGGGCCTGTTCTGGCTCATCTTCCACTTCCCCTCGATCCGCGTGATCGGAATCTCGATGCCGATGATTCCCCGGACCTGGGCGGCCACGAAGGGCTCCGGCGCGTCGGCCACCGCCCACGGCTCGGCCCGCGGCAACTCGCGCAGGGCGGTGAGGTCGGCGATCTGGCGCCCGAGCCACTCCACATCCTCGATCACCTGCGGCCGGCCCCAGGCATGGACGGTGGCGTAGTTCCAGGTCGGGACGACGCGGCCGTGCTCGCGCTTGCTCGCGTACCAGCTCGGGGTGACGTAGCCCTGCGGCCCCTGGAACACGATCAGGCATTCCTCCACCGCGGCGAGATCCCGGCCCTGCGGGTTGGCGCGGGCGATATGCGCCCGCAGCACGCCGTGCGGCCCGGCCTCATCCAGCAGGAACGGGATGGGGTTCGCCGTCAGGCCGCCCGAGCCGGCCGTGATCAGCAGGCCGAGGGGATAGGCGCGGATCAGCGCGTGCTGAGCGGCGCGCGAATCGTCCCGGAAGTGAGGCGGCTGGTACATGGGTTCGTCCTGCGGCGGTGATGCCCACGCGTGCTTGACCGTTCGGCGGTCCAGGCGAAAGGTCCAATTCTCGAACTGCGACTGGACCAGTTTGCGCCATGTCCCGAAGCCCCCTGCCGCTGACGCTGGCCTTGGATGCCGCTGTCTCGACGCCGCTGCACGCGCAGCTCCGGGAGGGCCTGCGCGCCGCGATCCTCGACCGCCGCCTGCCGCGCGGGGCCCGGCTTCCGGCCTCGCGGGTCCTGGCGGCCGATCTCGGCTGCGCGCGCGGAACCGTGGTCCTGGCGCTGGAGCAGCTGACCGCCGAGGGCTACCTGACGGCGCGGCCGGGCTCGGCGACGCGCGTCGCCGCGACCCTTCCTGACGACGCGCTCCCCGCGCCAGGCCCGATTCGGCGACCGGGCGCCGAGCCGACCCCGAACCTGTCGCGCCGGGGCGCCCGCCTCGTCTCCGCTCCGGCACGGAGCTACATGGCGGGGCCGGGCGTGCCCGACGCCTTCGCCCTCGGCCGGCCTGCGCAGGACGCCTTCCCGTTCGAGGTTTGGGCTCGCCTGCTCCAGGCCGAGTGGCGCCACGGTCCGACGGAGAAGCCCGACCCCCGCGGATCGCCGGCCCTGCGCGGCGCCATCGCCGCCTATCTGGCGCAGGCCCGCGGCGTCGCCTGCGAGCCCGAGGACGTCATCGTCACGGCGGGCATCCGCCAGAGCCTGCGCCTGCTCGCCGAGCTGCTGCTCGATCCCGGCGAGACCGCCCTGGTCGAGGAGCCGGGTTTCCCCGGCATCGCGCAGGCCCTCGCCAGCGCCGGCCTGCGCCCGGTGCCCGTCCCGGTCGGTCCCGGCGGCCTGTCGGTGGCCCTGGCCGCCGCGCCGGCGGCGGAGGCGCGGCTCGCGGTGGTGACGCCGGCCCACCATTACCCCCTCGGGTACGCCATGAGCCTGGAGAACCGCCTCGACCTCCTGGCCTGGGCCGAGGCGGTCTCGGGCTGGATCGTCGAGGACGACTACGACGGAGCCTATCGCTATGCCGGGCGTCCGCTGGCGCCCTTGCGGGCCCTCGATCGCGGTGGACGGGTGATCTATGTCGGCAGCTTCTCCAAGCTGCTGCTCCCCGCACTGGGCTTGAGCTATCTCGTGCTGCCGCGCGGGCTCGTGGCGCCGGTGAATCAGGCCCTCGCGGAGACGGGGCCCGCCCCGCCCGGGATCGGTCAGTGGGCGCTGGCCCGGTTCATCGAGGACGGACACCTCGCCGGCCATCTCCGCCGGACGCGACGCCTCTACGCCCTGCGCCAGGAGGCGCTGATCGAGGCCGCGCGCCGCCATGCCGGGGATGTCGCCGCAATCGCTCCCATGGAGGGCGGGATGCACGTCATCGCCCGGCCGGGGCCAGCCTGGGGCGCAGCCCTCACCGACGTGGCCGCCGCAGCCGCACTCGGCCGGGCGGGAATCTCCGCGGTCGCGCTCTCGGCCTATCATGCCGGGCCGGCGGAGCCGGGCTTGCTGCTCGGCTATGCCGCTGTGCCGGAGCGGGCGATCGACCCGGCCGTGCTGCGCCTGGCGGAGACCCTGCGCGCCGTCCCGATCACTCCGGTCGCGGTGTCAGCGTGACGACGGTGCGCCCCTGGTCGGCCCGCACGTCCAGGCTCCGCAGGGCCTTCATCCGGACGGTCGCGCCGCGGTCCGGTGCGACGCGCACGATGCGTTCCCCGTCGATGCGCAGGCTGAAGGCGGTCTCCCCCGTGACCCGCAGCAGCCTTGCGCCCCGGAAAGGCGCGAGGGTCACAGGCGTCCAGCCGGCCTGAGCCGTGATCCGGACCGGCGCGGGACGCCCCGTCCGCCTGCCCTGCGCGAGCCACGCGAGCGCGCCGATGGTGATGAGCGCCAGCACGAACCGGCGGGGCCGCGGCGCGCGGCGGTCGATGCAATGGAGGCGCTGGGGGAAGCAGGGCTTCCGGGGCGGACGGCGCCGTCGCGCGCGCGGGTCGGTCCAATTCCGGTGACGGCACCAGCAGGACGTGGACCGCGGGACGGGCCCGTCATCCGGGCCAGAACGCGGCGGCTCCCGGGCGGCGCCGCAGAAGGGGCAGAACCGGACGGCGATGTAGTGGCCGCGCCCGCAGGTGGTGCAATGGCGGTCCGGCGACAGAGGGGCTGCGGTCACGGTCGGAGTGCCGTCAGTGCACGATCGCGCCCGTTTCCATGAACCGGGCCAGGCGCACGATCAGCGGGGCGACCATCACCCGGTCGAGCTGCGGCAGCAATCCGGTTCGGGCATGGGCGACGTTGGCTTCAGCCTGCTCCCGGGCCAGACGATGCCAGCGCGCCCGGTCGCCCCGACACGTCGCCCAGGCCCGCTCGATCGACCGGAACACGAGCGGCAGGCGCTCGGCCGGGTCGGCCGCCAAATCGTAATGGTGGTCGATCAGGCCGCCGAAGGTCTGGAAGCCGAGTTCGGACAGCCGCTCGACGGCGCGCGGCGCACCCACCATCACGAAGGGCAGGCCCGTCGCCGCCGCCTTGATGGATTTCTCGGTGATGCGCTCGACACCCAGCTCGAAGAAGTCGGTCTCCGAGATGACGGTCAGGTCGCACTCCGCGTAGGCGCCCGTGTCGAGGGTCATGACCATGTCGGTGCCCTGATCGGCATCGATCCGCCGCGCCCGGCGCGGGATCCAGCTGCCGACATCGGCGAGCAGGGGGCCGAAAGCCGCCTCGATCTCCGGCGGGGCGTGGAAGACGTTGATGCCGCCCGCCTTCGGGTTGTCCTCGCCGATGCCGTGGAAGGAGATCAGCCCGTCCCTGTCCAGCCCGTTGAGCTGGAACCACCGGTAGAGCAGCACCCGGTGCCAGCGCAAAGCCGCGTTCTGGCAGAGGAAGCGGGCCGGGCCGGAGGCGCGGGCGAAGGGCGTGTAGCCGGTGCGATCGAGGGCATGCTGGGGGAAGAGCCGCGGACCCGCCTCGGCGTCCAGCCAGAGGGCAACCTGGAGCGGGAAGAACTCGAAGGTCCAGAACCGCAGGCCCTCGCCGTAGAGCCGCTCGTAATCGAGCCGCAGCAGCCGGTTCTGCGTGACCAGGATCACCCGATCGCGCGGGATGCCGAGCACCGCGAGGTTGCGGTGAAGCGCCTCGAAGGTCGGCGCGTGCAGGCCCGGCCCCTCGTTGGAGAGATCGAGGAGGAGTGCGGCGCGCCCGGCGCGGAGGTTCTCGGCGTCTCCCGGTTCGAGGAGGTCGAGGCGGCCGTTCGCCTCCGGAAAGCCGAGGCGCACGAAATCGAGGACCGGGAGGCAGAGGATGTGATTCGCCGTGCCGGGCTGGGCCGTGACGGTGATCCGCTTGCCCAGCCAGCCGAGGGCCGCCGTCAGGAAGTGCCCGGCCTCGCCCCGGGGAACGAGCAGGATCTCGGACGAGACTGGCTCGGAGAGGACTTGGCTCATCGTGATGCCCGCGCGGCCGGATCGGACGCGGTCCGCCACCGCGGGACCGCGCCGAGCCGGATAAAGCCTCGGCGCGGGGGCGTCGAGGTCAGGCCGGGACCGGCTCGGCGGCGCGCACGGGCGTCGGGCCGGCCCGGTAGGCCGCCGAGGCCTCCTCGGTCCGCCAGCAGGCGACGCGGTGGCCGGGAGCGATCTCGGCGACCGGCGGCATCTCCCGGCGGCAGCGCTCCTCGGCCAGGAAGCAGCGCGGCGCGAAGGGGCAGCCCGGCGGGCGGTTCGCGAGGTCGGGCGGGCTGCCCGGGATGGTCTCGAGCCGAGAGCCCTTGGCCAGCGCCCCTTCCGCCCGGCTGCGCAGAAGGCCGATCGTGTAGGGGTGGTGCGGGTCCAGGACCACCTGATGCGCGGTGCCGGTCTCGACGATCTTGCCGGCGTACATCACGGCAATCCGGTCGGCGACCTCCACGGCCGCGCCGAGATCGTGGGTGACGATGATGATCGACAGGCCGAGGTCGCGCTGGAGCTCGCGCAGGAGCAGCAGCACCTGGATCTGCACCGTGGCGTCCAGCGCCGTGGTCGGCTCGTCGGCGAGCAGCACCTGCGGCCGGCAGGCCAGCGCCAGCGCGATCATCGCTCTCTGGCGCATGCCGCCCGACATCTCGTGCGGGTAGTTGTCGAGCCGCCGCTCCGGGCTCGGGATCCGCACCCGCTCGAACAGGGCGAGCGCCCGCTTCCGGGCTTCGTCCTTGGAGATCGTTTCGTGGCGCAGGATCGCCTCGGTGATCTGCCGGCCCACAGTGTAGACCGGGTCGAAGGCGAGCAACGGCTCCTGGAAGATCATTGAGACGTCGCCGCCGCGGAAATCGGCGAGCTGACGCTTGGTGAGCGCCTGTACGTCCCTGCCGGCGGCCAGGATCCGGCCCTCGATGCGGCTGCGCCCTTCCGGGAACAGGCGAAGGATCGCGCGGAGCGTGACGCTCTTGCCGGAACCGGATTCGCCGATCAGCGCCATCGCCTGACCGCGCTCCACGGTGAGGTCGACGCCGTCGACCACCTGAACCTTGCCGAAGGCGACGCGCAGGTCCTTGAGGACGACTGCGGGTTCTGAGGAAGAGATCGGCGTGCTCATCGGCGTGCTCATGGGCATGCTCATGCGGCGAGCGCGTCTGCGGGGGCCGCGGAATGGCCCGATCCGGGCTGACGGGCGAGGCAGGCGACACGGTGCAGGGGCCGGATCGCGTCGAGGGGCGGTTCCTTCTGGCTGCACACGCCCTCCGCCAGGGCGCAGCGCGGGTGGAAGCGGCAGCCCGGGGGCGGGTCGATCGGGTTCGGCGGGTCGCCGGCCAGCAGCGCGGCCTGGGTGCGGTTGTCGGGATCGAGCGACGGCATCGAGGCGAGCAGCGCCTCGGTGTAGGGATGCGCCGGTGCGTCGAGCACCGTGTCGGACGGCCCGATCTCCGCAACCCGGCCGAGATACATCACCATCACCCGGTCGGAGATGAAGCGCACGACGTTCAGGTCGTGGCTGATGAAGATGTAGGTCAGGCCGAATTCGGCCTTGAGGTCGAGGAGCAGGTTCAGGACCTGAGCCTCCACGGACTTGTCGAGCGCCGAGACCGCCTCGTCGAGCAGCACGAGCCGCGGCTCCAGGGCGAGGGAGCGGGCGATGTTGACCCGCTGGCGCTGGCCGCCGGAGATCTCGTGCGGGTAGCGCCCTGCGAAGCGCTTCGGCTCCAGGCCGACCCGGGCGAGCAGCGCGCGGGCGCGCTCCACCGCCTCCCGGCCGGGCACGCCGTTCACCTTCGGGCCGAAGGCGATCGACTGCTCCACGGTCATGCGCGGATTGAGCGAGGCGTAGCTGTCCTGGAAGACCATCTGGACCTGCCGGCGGTAGGATCGCCAGGGCATGGCGCGCTCGCCGACCGCCTGCCCGTCGTAGAGCAGGCTGCCGGAATCGCGCTCGATCAGACCCATCAGCAGCTTGGCGGTGGTCGACTTCCCGCAGCCGGATTCGCCGACGATGCCCAGCGTCTCGCCCTTGAGCACGTCGAAGTCGACGCCGTCGACGGCGCGGACCACCTGCTTCTTTCCGCCGGCCTTGCGGACCGGGAAGTGTTTGATGAGGCCCGAGACCGACAGGAGCGGCTGGGCGGGTCCGCCGCGGTCGCGGGCGAACGGGTCGGGTGCGTCCGGGATGACGCTCACTGGCGAATCTCCATGGCGGACCGGAGCCCGTCCGAGAACAGGTTGAAGGCGATCGAGACGATGAAGATGCAGACGCCCGGGAGGGCGGCCACGACCGGGTTGACGTAGATCGCGGTGCGCAGGGTGTTCAGCATCAGGCCCCATTCGGGCTCGGGCGGGCGCACGCCGAGGCCGAGGAACGACAGGCCGGAGGCCAGGATCATCGAGACCGAGATCAGGCTGGTCGCGTAGACGAAGATCGGCCCGACGACGTTGCCCAGCACCTGCACGCGCATGATCGTCAGGGCCGAGGCGCCCGACAGCTTGGCGGCGTCGATGTAATCGCGCTTGCGGATGCCCGTGGTGACGCTCTCCGCCACCCGGGCGATCTGGGGCACGAAAACGCAGGTCAGCGAGACGATCGAGTTGAAGATGCCGGCGCCGAGCGCCCCGGACAGCGCGATCGCGAGGAGCACGGACGGAAACGCGAAGAAGACGTCGATGGTGCGCATCAGGATCGTGTTGGTCCAGCCTCCGACATAGCCCGCTAGGATGCCGATGCCGGAGCCGATCACGAAGGCGATCAGCACCGGGGTGACGCCGATGAACAGCGACAGCCGCGAGCCCAGCATCAGCCGGCTGATCATGTCGCGGCCGAGCTCGTCCGAGCCCAGCCAGTAGGTGGCGTCGCCGACATGCTTCAGGCGGCGCAGCATGGAGCCCTTGTAGGGATCCATCGGGGTGATCCATGGCGAGAGGATCGCGATGAGCACGACGATCAGGATCACGGCGCCGGCGCCCATGGCGACGGGGTCGCGCACCAGACGGTGGCCGACATGGCCCCAGAAGCCCCGCGACGGGGCGAAGGCGGCCTCCGGCCCGTGGGTCACGTCCTCGGCGGCAAGCACGCCGCCGTCGAGGGCCACGGAGGCGGCGGTGACGGGAGCAGTCATCATCGGGCTCGGGGTCAGGCGCGCTCGATGCGCGGGTCGAGGGCGGTCTGCATCACGTCCACCAGGCAGTTGAGGGC
>NZ_BACT01000449.1:0-2879 GCF_000333255.1 Methylobacterium sp. B1
GCCGCGCCGCGGATGCGGCGGCGGCCACCCGCCTCAGTCTGCAGTTCGCCGACGGGACCGTGACGGCCGTGCCCGACGGGGCCGATCCGTCCGGGACGTCCGATCCATCCCCGTCGGCGAAGCCCGCGCGTCGCGGCGGCGCGGCCTCGCCGGCAACGTCGGGCAGGCGGACCGGTACGCGCCCTGCCCCGACGCGGCAGGGCTCGCTCTTCGACGCCTGAGACCACGGCCGGAGCGGGTGCGGGACTGGGCCGCGATCCGGCTCGCGTCTCAGCCGGGCTCCGGACCGACCCGATAGTGATAGCGGTACAGTTCGCGCTCGAAGCCGAGGGCGCGGTAGAGCGCCCGCGCCGGCGTGTTCGCCGCGACGACCTGCAGGCAGGCCGCCCGGGCGCCCTCCGCCCTCCCCCAGCGCAGCAGCGCGGCCACGGCGCGCCGGGCATGGCCGCGGCCGCGCAGGGGTTCGGGGGTGGCCACCGCCTCGATGACCAGACAACCACCGTCGAGCACCCCGAAGGCGATCGCGCCGATCCCGCCCTCGGCCACGGCCGCCGCGAATGCCCGCGGCAGGGACAGGGCGGCGACGGTGTCGCGGAAGACCTGCGCGGCTGCGGCGTCCGCGTGGTTCACGGCATCGCGCACCGCCAGCCAGTCCTCACCGGGGACGGCGGCGACCGTCGCTGCCGGCTCAGGCGCCGCCGGCAGGTCATCGAGCGCGCGGAGCAGCGTGCAGGTCTCGTCCACGACGGCGAAGTCCGCGCGGGACAGGAGCGCCTCCATCTGCGGGGCGATCGCCGGAATCCGGAAGATCGCGCGCCGCCCCAGACGCTCGTAGATGGTGCGCGCGGCCTCGATGGCCGGTCCGGGCGCACCGCTCCCCCGCATGGGGGTCACGGAATTCTGCCGCTTCGAACGCCCGCCCGCGGCGCGCAGCAGGTAGCCGTGGATCAGGAGTTCGCGCGGGCTCGGCCAGGCGTTGAGGCAGGCTTCTTCCACGCGCCAGGCCTGTTCAAGATCCGTCACCACGGTCTCCTCCGTATGCCCTGATCGCACGCCGTCCCGGCTTGACCGTTCGGTCCGGGGCAAAACGTCGGCCATGCGGCGTCGCGTACGCTTGAAGCACTCTGGCACCGCGCGATGTCTCCGCAATGTCCGAACCTGAAGTCCTGTTCTGCCTTCACTTCCTGGGGGGCAGCGCCCGAAGCTGGGAGCCTTTGGCGCGTGCCCTCGCGGGGACGCCGCTGACATGTGTGCCGGTCGACTTGCCGGGCTTCGGCGATGCCGCCGGCACGCCGGGCTATTCCGTCGCCGCGATGGCCGATCACGTGGCCGAAGCCATCCGCGCGCGGGCTCCGGCCCGGTTCGGGATCGCCGGTCACAGCATGGGGGCAAAGGTCGCCTTGGCCTTGGCGCGCCGGGCCGAGGATGGCGAAGCGGGTCTGACCGGCCTCACCGATCTCATCCTGGTCTCCGGCTCGCCGCCGAGCCCGGAGCCGATCCCGGAGGACCGGCGCGCCGAGATGCTCGCCTGGATCGATGCGGATCCCGAGACGCGGCGGCGCGAGGCCCAGGCCTTCGTACGCGCGAATGTCGGCGACCGGCTGGACCCTGAGACCGAGGAACGGGCGGTAGCCGACGTCCTGCGGGCCGCGCCGGCCGCCTGGAAGGCTTGGCTCGAGGCGGGCGCCAACGAGGATTGGTGCCGCCGCGTCGGCGTCCTGCGCACCCCGGCGCTGATTCTGGCCGGATCCGAGGACGCCGACCTCGGACCCGACGCGCAGCAGGCCCTGACGGCGCCCCACCTCGCACATCATCGCCTCGTGACGGTCGACGGCGTCGGCCATCTCCTGCCGCTGGAGCGGCCGGCCGCCCTGGCCGACGGGCTGCGCGCCCATTTCGACGACCGGCCCCGCCGACCGGTTGAGGCAGCCCTGGCGGTGGCGCCGGACTACGCGGCGCTGATCGCCTCCGAGCGGGTCAACGGCCGCCTGCGCCAGGCGCTCGCGGAGCGCGCCGCGCCGGACGACCCCGCCTATCGACCGGCGGCCCTCGACCCTGTGGAACTCGCGATCCTGCGGGCCGCCCTCGCCCGGGTGATGCCGGTGCCGCATCTCGATCTCGCAGCCCGCCTCGATCGGCGGCTGGCGTCCGGCGCCGGCGACGGCTGGCGCTTCTCGGCCCTGCCGCCGGACGCGGACGCCTACCGCGCCGCCCTGCGCACGCTGGATGCCGCCGCCCGGGCCGCGCAGGGCCGCCCGTTCACAACCCTCGACGCGCCACGGCAGGACGCGCTGCTCACCCTCTGCCAGCGTGGGGACCTGACGGTCCCGGACGCCCTCGGAGGCCGGCTCGACGCCGACCGGATGCGGTTCTGGTTCGAGGATCTCCGCGCCGACGCGGTGCGGCTCTGGCTCGGCCACCCGGCGGCGCTGGCGCGGATCGGCTTCTCGGGCATCGGTGCCGGCGGCGACCGGCCGGGAGAAATCGCCGACGGACTGCCGGGCTTCCACGCGGTCGGGCTCGACGCGCCGGAACCCTGGGAGCCCCAAGCGCTGCAGACGGAGGCAGGACGATGAATCTCGCGGGCATGCGGACCTACCGCGCGGACGACGTCGTCGATGCGGTCGTGGTGGGGACTGGCGCGGGCGGTGCGCCGCTCCTCGCGCGCCTCGCCGCCGCGGGCCTCAGGGTCGTGGCTCTGGAGGCCGGACCGAACTTCACGCCGGAGCGCTTCGCCTTCGACGAGACGCTGGCGGACGAGATCTACTGGACCGAGGAGCGGCTGAGCGGCGGCGCGACCCCGGAGGCCTTCGGGCGAAAAACAGCGGCACGGGCGTCGGCGGCTCGACGCTGCACTGGGGTGCTTTCGTGGCCCGGGC
>NZ_BACT01000448.1:0-1669 GCF_000333255.1 Methylobacterium sp. B1
CCCTCCAGGGTCACGTGCAGCCCGCTCGTGATCGGAAACGCGTCCACGCCCTCGGGCCGAGATCGGCCAGATGGTCTCGCCGCCCGCCTCGAGGGTGAAACGATGGGCGAAGACGTGCCGGATGGTGCCCGAGAGGGCGGTCGTGTCGTGAAGCGGCATGATTTTCTCCGTGGAGCGCCCAACCGCAGGCGCATTCGATATATCGAAATCTGCCACGAAGGTTTCAAGGACACGATCAGATCGGTCCGGACACGGCGGCAGCCCGCCATGTCCGAGGGCAGGTTTCTGGCGGCCCGCCGGCTTCTCAGGCGCCCGTCGCGACCGCGCGGGCCTGATCGGCGCCCCATTCCGACCAGGAGCCGTCGTAGAGGCTTCGCGCCGGGCGGCCCATGGTCTCGAGAGCGAGCGCGATGATCGCCGCGGTCACGCCGGAGCCGCAGGTGGTCACGATCGGCCGGTCCGGATCGACGCCGTTCTCGGCGAAGACCGACTTCAATTCCTCCGGGGTCTTCATCCGGCCGTCACGCTGGAGTGCCGCGTAATGCAGATTGCAGGCGCCCGGCATATGCCCCGGTCGGACGCCGGGCCGGGGTTCGGGCTCCTCGCCGCGGAAGCGTGTCGCCGAACGGGCATCGACCACCTGAGCCGACCCGGTTTCCAGCGCCCGCGCCACGTCGTCCGCATCCGCCACCGCGCCGTGATCGAGGCGGGCCGAGAAGTGGCGACGCTCGTGTGGGTGCGGCTCGCCTTCCTCGGTGGGGTAGCCTGCCGCGATCCAGGCCGGCAGGCCGCCGTCCAGCACCAGGGCGTCCCGCACGCCGAAGGCCTTGAGCATCCACCAGACGCGCGGAGCCGAGAACAGGCCCTGACCGTCATAGACCACGATCTGCATGCCGTCGCCGACGCCGAGGGCGCGCATCCGTGCGGCGAATACCTCGGGCCGCGGCAGCATGTGCGGCAGGCTCGACTCGGTGTCGCTCATGGCGTCGAGATCGAAGCGGCGGGCGCCGGGAATGTGGGCCGCGCGGTATTCGGCCTCGGGGTCCCGGCCTGCGGCCGGCAGGTACCAAGAGGCGTCCAGGACCACGATGTCGGGAGCTTGAAGGCGGTCGTGCAGCCATTCGGGTGACACGAGGGGCGCGTGGGCCATGGTCAGCGGATCCGGCTCTGTTCGCGTTGCAGGCTCACAGAACCACAGGTCGCACCGCGTTGCACGCCCGGGACAGGCTCGGAGGCGAGCGTCCGGCGGATTCGTCAGGCCCGGCCAATGCCAATCGAAGCGATGCGCGAATGCGCCGAGCTACGCATCCCGCACCGTGGTCCGATGCACCCGACGCAGGCTGGTCTTGTTTTAAAGAGCCGTAACCCCAGTTACGACAACATAATGACGCCAATCGCGTCGGTCGTCCGGCCGGCATCGTGTTGGCCGACCCGGGCGCCCCGCTTGCGGATGCGCGCCGGGTCCGTCGCCTGAACGAGACGCGTTCAAACTTCCCTTGTCTGCCGGGGTGCATGATCCACCGAGCAGGATACTTATTGAGCCGATCAACGCCATGAATCAACTCGTCCGTATGTCCCAGATTGGCGACGCCGAGACCGTCGAGGAGCCGTCGGCCGACCTGCGCGTGCCCTTCGCGCAGTCCGGAGCCTTCGTGTGCAAGTACATATC